>NZ_KV819859.1:308145-320374 GCF_001815235.1 Pseudomonas sp. HMSC065H01
GGCAAGCTGCTGCACCGCGACGAGCTGCTGGCCGTCTACCGCAGCGGCCGGCCGCTGCCGAGCACCATCCTCGGGCTGACGATGAACGGCGAGGACGTCGAGGACTCCGGCCTGGTCTGGGACGTCGGCGACATCGACTGCCGCGCCTACCCCCTGTCCGGCAGCCTGGTGCGCCTGCCCTGGCGACAGATCCCGACGGCGGCGGTGCAGGTCAGCATGCACCCGAGCGAGGGCCTGCCCGCCAGCGTCGCCGATCCGCGGCACCTCCTGGTGCGAACCATCGACGCGCTGAAGAGCGAGGGCTATCACCCGGTGATGGCCGCCGAGCTGGAGTTCTACCTGCTCGACCGTGAGCGCGACGCCAACGGCCGCCCGCAACCGGCCCGCGACGCCGATGGCGGCCGCCCACGGGCGACCCAGGTCTACGGCCTGCGCGAACTGGAGCAGATCGAGCCGTTCCTCGCCGACCTCTATGCCGCCTGCAGGGCGCAGGGCCTGCCGGCACGCACGGCGATCTCGGAATATGCCCCGGGCCAGGTGGAAATCACCCTCGACCACGGCGACGCCCTCGCCGCCATGGACCAGGCGATCCGCTACAAGCGCCTGGTCAAGGGCATCGCGCACAAGCACGGGATGCTCGCCTGCTTCATGGCCAAGCCGTTCGACGACCTGGCCGGCACTGGCATGCACCTGCACGTCAGCCTGGCCGACGAACAAGGCCACAACCTGTTCGCCAGCGACGACCCCGCCGGCACGCCGTTGCTGCGCCAGGCGGTCGGCGGCATGCTCGCCAGCCTGCTCGACTCGCTCCTGCTGTTCTGTCCCAACGCCAACTCCTACCGGCGCTTCCAGGCCAACAGCTACGCGCCGCTGGCGCAGACCTGGGGCGTCGACAACCGCACCGTGAGCCTGCGCGTGCCGGGCGGCCCGGCCTCCAGTCGGCATATCGAGCACCGCATCTGCGGCGCCGACGCCAACCCCTACCTGGCCGCCGCGGCGCTCCTCGCCGGGGTCCACCGCGGCATCCGCGAAGGCATCGATCCGGGTGCGCCGGTGGAGGGCAACGGCTACGCCCAGGCCGGCAAGCGCCTGCCCACCGACTGGCTGACCGCCCTCGATACCCTGCAAGGCTCCGAGTGGGCGCGGGAAGCCTTCGGCGAGCCGTTCCTCGGCGTCTACCTGGCGGTGAAGCGCGCGGAATACCGGCAATTCATGGGCGAGGTCGGCGAGCAGGACTGGCGCTGGTACCTGACCCAGGCCTGAGATCCCGGACCCGCCCGCATACGGCGGCGCGCCGGCAGGACGCTCCGCACTGGAACAAGGAATACCCGATGAACGCAGCAATCCATCCCCGTCCGGCCGCGGAACGCGCGCCGTCCTACTACGCCGCCACGCTCAACGAGGAAACCGACTATCCGACCCTGCTGGGCGCGGTGACGGTCGACATCGCCATCATCGGCGGCGGCTTCACCGGCGTCGCCACGGCGGTCGAACTGGCCGAGCGTGGCTACAAGGTAGCCCTGGTCGAGACCCATCGCATCGGCTGGGGCGCCAGCGGGCGCAACGGCGGCCAGGTCACCGGCAGCCTGTCCGGCGACGCGGCGATGCACAAGCAGATGCGCCAATGGCTGGGCGCCGAGGTCGAGGACTTCATCTGGCACCTGCGCTGGCGCGGCCACGAGATCATCCGCCAGCGGGTGGAGAAGTACGGCATCGCCTGCGACCTTCGCCATGGCCACCTGCACGCGGCGATGAAGGCCAGCCACATGGGCGAGCTGCAGGCCTCCTACGAGGAGGCGGTGCGCCGCGGCATGGGCGACCAGGTGGTCCTGCTGGACAAGGCCGGCGTCCAGGCCCACCTGGAGACCGAGCTGTACTGCGGCGCGCTGAAGAACACCCGCAACATGCACCTGCACCCGCTCAACCTGTGCATCGGCGAGGCCAGGGCGGCGGCCGGCCTCGGCGCTCTGATCTTCGAACATTCCGAGGTGCTGGATATCGTCCACGGCCCGCGGCCGGCGGTGATTACCCGCGAGGGAAGGATCGAGGCGCAGCAGATCCTGCTTGCCGGCGATGTCTACCACAAGCTCGAACGCAGGCAGCTCAAGGGGATGATCTTCCCGGCCATGGGCGGAATCGTTACCACCCGGCCGCTGGGCGAGCTGGCACGGGAGATCAACCCGCAGGGGCTGGCGGTCTACGATTGCCGCTTCGTCCTCGATTACTACCGCCCCACCGCCGACGGCCGCCTGCTGTTCGGTGGCGGCGCCAACTACTCGGGCCGCGACTCGCGGGACATCGCCGCCGAGCTGCGGCCATGCATCGAGCGCACCTTCCCGCGCCTGAAGGGCGTGGAGATCGAGTTCCAGTGGAGTTGCGCCATGGGCATCGTGATGAACCGGATCCCCCAGCTCGGCAAGCTCTCCGACAACGTCTGGTACTGCCAGGGCTACTCGGGGCATGGCGTGGCCACCAGCCACATCATGGGCGAGATCATGGCCAAGGCGATGAGCGGGAGCCTGGAGCAGTTCGACACCTTCGCCCGTTGCAAGCACCTCAGGGTGCCGCTGGGCGACCTCTTCGGCAATCCGATGCTGGCCGCCGGGATGTGGTACTACCAGCTCATGGAGAAGCTGCGCTGAAGCGCGAGGGATGGCGGGGTCCGCGGAAGGCCTAGTCGGCCTTCTTGCGGATCCAGTAGAGATAGGTGCCCGCCTCTTCCTGCTGCTCGACCAGCTCGTGGCCGAGGAACACGCAGAACTTGGGGATGTCGCGGCGGGTCGAGGGATCGGTGGCAATCACCTTGAGCAGGCCGCCGGGCGCCAGGTCGCGGACCTTGTTGTGCAGCATCATCACCGGCTCGGGACAGTTCAGGCCGGTGGCGTCGAGAATGGCGTCGACAGAATGGGTCATCGGGAAACTCCGCAACAGAATCCGCGCATTGTCGCGCATGCGGCGCGGCCGGTCACCTGTCCCCGGCCGGAATGCCGCCGCCCCTCAGCGTTCGAGGCGGCGTAGATGGCAGGTCACTTCCTCGCGGTCGTGATACAGCTGCTTGCAGCCGATCGCTACCTTCAGGCCGCGCGCGTCAAAGCTCTCGCGCAGGCGCTGGAGGATCTTGCGCACCTCGGCATAGCGCTGCTTCATCGGCAGCTTGAGGTTGACCACCGCCTCGCGGCAAAGCCCTTCGCCGATCCAGGTCTCGATCAACGCACCGGTGCGTGCCGGCTTCTCGACGATGTCGCAGACCATCCAGTCGACCCGCTGGCGCGGGCGGTACTGGTAGCCGTCGACCTTCTGGTGGTCGACCAGCCCGGAATACATCAGGTTCTCCGCCATCGGCCCGTTGTCCACGGCGGTCACCCGCATCTCCCGGTTAACCAGTTGCCAGGTCCAGCCGCCCGGCGCCGCACCGAGGTCCACGGCGAGCATGTCCGGCGCCAGGCGCTTGTCCCATTCGCTGCGCGGGATGAACTGGTGCCAGGCTTCCTCCAGCTTCAGCGTCGAACGGCTCGGCGCCTCGCGGGGAAACTTCAGGCGCGGGATGCCCATCGGCCAGAGCGCGCTGTTGCGCGGCTCGGCGAGGCCGACGAAGACTTCCCGGCCGGAGCGGAAGGTCAGCAGCAGGCGCGGCAGCGCCGGGTCCTCCTGCAACCGCCCGGCCTTCACCAGCGCCGCGCGCAGCGGTTTCTCGAACTTGCGGCAGAAGGTCGACACCTCCTTGCCGGCATTGGTGTCCAGCACCTCCAGCCAGAGGCTGCCGCAAACCGGATAACTCGCCAGTTCCGCCAGCAGTACCTCGATGCGCTGGCTTTCCGGCAATTCGATGAAGCCGGGCCCGCGCGCCCACTGGCGCGGGAAGATCAAGTCGGCGAAACGCAGGCGGCGCATCAGGCGCTCGGCGCCGTCGGCGTCCTGGCAGACGAACTCGACGTGGGCGCTGGCCGGCTTGCTCTTGGCATAGCCGGGAATCTCGAGAGTGGCTGCATGCTCGGCGATTTCGGCGCAGACTTCACCTTCGAAGCCTGGCCGGCAGTGCATCAACAGGGTATTCATGGGGTTGTCTCCTTGGCCGCGCACTATAGTGCCGGGCATGCCTCAAGGGAACTGCAGCGACCGTTCGTCGGTCCAGTGTATATGGCAGGAGCCCTCGAGCCGGTCTAGCTTGAAGGTTTCGAACAACGCTATCCCAAAGTCTGACTCTCGCCAGCGGCCGGTACCGATGGGATCGGGCCACCGCGCATTACCGAGGTAACGGCACCCTGGCGTCCGCGGACGCCGCGGGTCCCGGGCGAAGCCAGGCACTATCGGCTCGACGACGGGCCTGGCGTCAGGACGAGGCCAGGCCCGCCGCCCCCGGGCCCGCCGTGAGGAAATCAGAAATGCCTGCTTTGGACAGCCTGAAAACCCTTCGCAGTCTCGCTGTGGACG
This sequence comes from Pseudomonas sp. HMSC065H01, assembly GCF_001815235.1. Lineage (NCBI taxonomy): Bacteria > Pseudomonadati > Pseudomonadota > Gammaproteobacteria > Pseudomonadales > Pseudomonadaceae > Pseudomonas > Pseudomonas sp. HMSC065H01. Next base: position 312,577 of record NZ_KV819859.1, read on the forward strand.
GCAAGACCTACCACTACTACAGCCTCCCGGAAGCCGCCCGGACCCTGGGCGATCTCGGCAAGCTGCCGATGTCGCTGAAGGTCCTGCTGGAAAACCTCCTGCGCTGGGAGGACGGCAGCACCGTCACCGGCGACGACCTCAAGGCCCTCGCCGGCTGGCTCAGGGAGCGCCGTTCCGACCGCGAGATCCAGTACCGCCCGGCGCGGGTCCTGATGCAGGACTTCACCGGGGTGCCCGCGGTGGTCGACCTGGCCGCCATGCGCGCGGCCATGGCCAAGGCCGGCGGCGACCCGCAGAAGATCAACCCGCTGTCGCCGGTGGACCTGGTCATCGACCACTCGGTGATGGTCGACAAGTTCGCCAGCGAATCGGCCTTCGAACAGAACGTCGAGATCGAGATGCAGCGCAACGGCGAACGCTACGCCTTCCTGCGCTGGGGCCAGAACGCCTTCGACAACTTCAGCGTGGTACCGCCGGGCACCGGCATCTGCCACCAGGTCAACCTGGAGTACCTGGGCCGCACGGTCTGGACCAAGGACGAGGATGGCAGGACCTACGCCTTCCCCGACACCCTGGTCGGCACCGACTCCCACACCACCATGATCAACGGCCTCGGCGTGCTCGGCTGGGGCGTCGGCGGCATCGAGGCGGAAGCCGCCATGCTCGGCCAGCCGGTATCGATGCTGATCCCCGAGGTCATCGGCTTCAAGCTCACCGGCAAGCTGCGCGAGGGCATCACCGCCACCGACCTGGTGCTGACCGTCACACAGATGCTGCGCAAGAAGGGCGTGGTGGGGAAATTCGTCGAGTTCTACGGCGACGGCCTGGCCGACCTGCCCCTGGCGGACCGCGCCACCATCGCCAACATGGCCCCGGAATACGGCGCCACCTGCGGCTTCTTCCCGGTGGACGAGATCACCCTCGGCTACCTGCGCCTGTCCGGACGTCCGGAAAGCACGGTCAAGCTGGTCGAGGCCTACAGCAAGGAACAGGGCCTGTGGCGCGAGAAGGGCCACGAGCCGGTGTTCACCGACACCCTGCACCTGGACATGGGCGAAGTCGAGGCCAGCCTGGCCGGACCGAAGCGCCCGCAGGACCGCGTGGCCCTGCAGAACGTCGCCAGCGCCTTCAACGAGTTCCTCGGCCTGCAACTGCATCCCTCCAGCACCGAAGAAGGCCGCCTGCTCAGCGAGGGCGGCGGCGGCACCGCGGTCGGCGCCAACGCCGCCTTCGGCGAGATCGACTACCAGCACGACGGCCAGACCCACCGCCTGAAGAACGGCGCGGTGGTGATCGCCGCCATCACCTCCTGCACCAACACCTCCAACCCCAGCGTGATGATGGCCGCCGGCCTGCTGGCGAAGAAGGCAGTGGAGAAAGGCCTGCAACGCAAGCCCTGGGTGAAGAGTTCGCTGGCGCCGGGCTCCAAGGTGGTCACCGACTACTTCAAGGCCGCCGGCCTGACCCGCTACCTCGACGAACTCGGCTTCGATCTGGTCGGCTACGGCTGCACCACCTGCATCGGCAACTCCGGCCCGCTGCTGGAGCCGATCGAGAAAGCCATCCAGCAGGCCGACCTGACCGTCGCCTCGATACTCTCCGGCAACCGCAACTTCGAAGGCCGCGTGCACCCGTTGGTGAAGACCAACTGGCTGGCCTCGCCGCCGCTGGTGGTGGCCTACGCCCTGGCCGGCAGCGTGCGGATCAACCTCAGCGAGGAACCGCTGGGCACCGGCAAGGACGGCCAGCCGGTCTACCTGAAGGACATCTGGCCGAGCCAGAAGGAAATCGCCGAGGCGATCCAGAAGGTCGACACCGAGATGTTCCACAAGGAGTACGCCGAGGTCTTCGCCGGCGACGAGAAATGGCAGGCGATCCAGGTGCCGCAGTCGGACACCTACGAGTGGCAGGCCGACTCCACCTACATCCAGCATCCACCCTTCTTCGAACACATCGCCGAGGCGCCGCCGGCCATCGCCGACGTCGAGCAGGCGCGGGTGCTGGCGGTGCTGGGCGACTCGGTGACCACCGACCACATCTCCCCTGCCGGCAACATCAAGGCCGACAGCCCGGCCGGCCGCTACCTGCGCGAGCACGGCGTGGAACCGAAGGACTTCAACTCCTACGGCTCCCGTCGCGGCAACCATGAGGTGATGATGCGCGGCACCTTCGCCAACATCCGCATCAAGAACGAGATGCTCGGCGGCGAGGAAGGCGGCAATACCCTGTACGTGCCCAGCGGCGAGAAACTGGCGATCTACGACGCGGCCATGCGTTACCAGGAGGACGGCACCCCGCTGGTGATCGTCGCCGGCAAGGAATACGGCACCGGCTCGTCGCGCGACTGGGCGGCCAAGGGTACCAACCTGCTGGGCGTGAAGGCGGTGATCGCGGAGAGCTTCGAGCGCATCCACCGCTCCAACCTGGTCGGCATGGGCGTGCTGCCGTTGCAGTTCGAGAACGGCCAGGACCGCAAGAGCCTGAAGCTGACCGGCAAGGAGGTGCTGAACATCCGCGGCCTCGGCGGCGAACTCAAGCCGCACATGCCGCTCAGCGTGGAAGTGACCCGCGAGGACGGCAGCCAGGACAGCTTCAAGGTCCTCTGCCGCATCGACACCCTCAACGAGGTCGAGTACTTCAAGGCCGGCGGCATCCTCCACTACGTGCTGCGCAGCATGCTCTGAGGCAGCGGCGGTACGCGCGGAGGGGTGGCTTCGGCCACCCCTTTTTCATTCCGGCGCCCGGGGCCGCGAGCGCTTCGCAGGGCGAACGACGCCCCGGCGTCATCCGCCGATACCCCGCAGGACCGGCGGATGGCCGCCTCGCGCTTATCCGCCAGGCCCCTCCCCAGCCCATGCGCGCCGCCGGGAACGACACGAAACCGTAACGCATTGACCTCCATCAGCGAATCCGCCATCTATCCGACCACGCGGTCGGTTCTCATGCTTTGGGTCAATAGCTATCTGTTTTTCCTCGTGAAAGCATTCACAAATCCCTCATGTGAAAGGCGTTTTCGCCGATGCAGAGGTAAATGCTTCACTTGTTTTGGAAGGCCCATGCGCAACAATCAGCCCATCACCCAGCACGAGCGCGTCTATCCGGCGGAACAACGCCTGATCACCACCACCAATCTCAAAGGCATCATCACCTACTGCAACGAAGCCTTCATCGACATCAGCGGCTTCAGTCGCGAGGAGCTGATGTCCGCGCCGCACAACCTGATCCGTCACCCCGACGTCCCGCCGGCGGTGTTCGCCCACATGTGGACCACCCTCAAAGCCGGCCGCCCGTGGATGGGGATCGTCAAGAACCGCTGCAAGAACGGCGACCACTACTGGGTCAGCGCCTATGTCACGCCGATCTACGACCAGGGCGCGGTGGTCGGCTACGAGTCGGTGCGGGTCAAGCCGACCGCCGAACAGATCCAGCGCGCCGAGGCCCTCTACCGTCGCCTCGGCGCCGGCAAGCCGGCGATCCCCCGGCGCGACCGCTGGCTGCCGGTACTGCTCGACTGGCTGCCGTTCATCCTGATCAGCCAGATCGGCTTCCTCATCGGTATCTGGCTGAACTCCTGGTGGGGCTTCATCCTCGCCGGCCTGCTCGCCGTTCCGCTCGGCCTGGCCGGACTGCGCTGGCAGAAGCGCGGGCTGAAGCGCCTGATGCGGCTCGCCGAACAGACCACCTCCGACCCGCTGATCGCGCAGATGTACACCGACAGCCGCGGCGACCAGGCGCGCCTGGAAATGGCCATCCTCAGCCAGGACGCGCGCCTGAAGACCTGCCTGACGCGCCTGCAGGACACCGCCGAATACCTCACCGAACAGGCGCGCCAGGCCGACACCCTGGCCCACCACAGCTCCGCCGGTCTGGAACAGCAGCGCGCAGAGACCGAACAGGTGGCCACCGCGGTCAACGAGATGGCCGCCACCACCCAGGAAGTGGCGAACAACGTCCAGTTGACCGCCGACGCCACACAGAAGGCCAACGAACTGACCTCGCGCGGCCGCGACATCGCCGCGGAGACGCGCAACGCCATCCAGCGCCTGTCTGAGTCGGTGGGCGAGACCGGGGCCGCGGTGAGTCGCCTGGCCCAGGACAGCAACGAGATCGGCGGCGTGGTCGATGTGATCAAGGGCATCGCCGACCAGACCAACCTGCTCGCTCTCAACGCCGCCATCGAGGCGGCGCGGGCCGGCGACCAGGGACGCGGCTTCGCCGTGGTGGCCGACGAAGTGCGCTCGCTGGCGCAACGCACCGCGGCCTCCACCGAGCAGATCCACCATCTGATCGCCAAGTTGCAGAACACCGCCAACGATGCGGTACATACCATGGAGAGCGGCCTGCAGCAGGCCGAAGCCGGGGTCCAGCGGGTGCTGGAAGCCGACAGCGCGCTGGTCGGCATCAGCGAGGCGGTCAGCAACATCACCGAGATGACCACCCAGATCGCCGCCGCCGCGGAGGAACAGAGCGCGGTGGCCGAGGAAATCAACCGCAACATCAGCACCATCGCCGCCCTGGCCGAGCAGACCTCCGACGAGGCGCTGCGCACGGCGAAACTGAGCGAGGAACTGACCACCACCGCGCAGAGCCAGTATTCCCTGGTCGAGCGCTTCAACCGCTGAGATCAGGCCGCGGGGAGGGAGCTCCCCGCACCTGCCGTCACTTGAAGTCCCATTGCATCTGCGCCGGGATGCTCACCGCGCTTGACGACTGCACGCAGACGTCGAGGTAGTCGGTGAAGCGCGGCGGCGCGGAGATCCCCTCCTCAAGCAGACGGCTGTTGTCGAACAGGTAGTTGAGGTCGGCAAAGCCGCTGTACAAGCGCAACGCGCGCAGGACCAGACGCGGATTGGCCGGGCCGATGCGCGACTCGAAGCTCTTCGCCAGTTCCTTGAGGTCGTCCACCTCCACCTTGCGGTAGCGCTCGCCTACCGGCGCCGCCCCGTTGGCGCGGGCGAAGGCCTCGTCGATCTCGCCGAAGGTGCAGGCCGCGCGATGGCCGGCGGAGATATGATAGAGGCTGTGCCCCAGGCACGGCTTCAGCGCCAGGCCGATCAGCGCCTCGGCGCAGTAGTCGACCGGAATCACGTCGATCTGCTCGTCCAGGCCGCAGGTGAAACTTTCCAGGGCGAAGCCCATGCGGAAGACCCAGAAGATGCTGCCGGAGGCCTGGCAGCCAAGGGTACGGTGGCCCACCACGATGGATGGCCGCGCCACCACCAGGGGCAGGCCCGGCAGTTCCTCGCGCATGCGCCGCTCGATTTCCGCCTTGGACGCGGTGTAGTCCACCAGTTGCTGCTCCGCCGCCGGGAATTCCCAGGACTCGCTGATCGGCGACTCTCGCTGCGGTCCGCAGCACATCGCGGTACCGACGTGGAGGAAACGCTTCAGTCGCTTCGAACGGCTCAGCACGTCGGCGAAGGCGAAAGTGCCGTCGACGTTGACCGGCCAGATGGTCGGGTTCTTCGAGAACGACGCCACGGCGGCGCAATTGATCACCCGCTCCACCTGCATCAGGCGCGGCGTCTCGCGGGCCAGCCAGGAGGTGTCGAGGAAATCGCCGCAGAGGATCTGCTCCGCCCGCAGTGCCAGGCAGTCGGCTTCGTCGACGCCATGCATCAGCAGGTTGCCGCGCAGGCGTTCGAGCCCCTGCTGGCGGGATTCGGCGCGGACCAGGAAGGACAGGTTGGCGCCGTGCCCGGCGGCGATCAGCTGGGCGGCGACCGAACCGCCGAGAAAGCCGGTGGCCCCCGTCAGCAGGATGCGTTCGCGGGTATCAATAGCGGTGATCTGCTCACCGTCGGCATGCATGTTCATGTCTTCCCCCCTCAGAGAAGTCAGTCGCCCACGCCTCGATGCAAGGGTGGTTGCGCCGCAGCTTATGAGGGGATGCCTTAAGGAACCGTTAATGGCCCTGGAGCCCGCGAAGGAAGCCGGCCACCTCCCGCGCCGTTGCCGCCAGGTGCTGCTCGTGGGTCAGCCCGGAGGCCTTCAGCGGCTTGAGGTCGTGGTCCGCCGCGGCCAGCCAGTGCAGGCGGATCGTCGGCGCCAGCGCATAGCCCGCCACCGCCTCGCGGTTGCCCAGGGCGTCGCGCTCGCCCTGGACGATCAGGGTCGGCGTGCGCAGCCCGGCGAGGTGCGCGACCCGCGGCTTCTCCGGCTTGCCGGCGGCGTAGAACGGGTAGCCGAGGCAGACCAGGGCATCCGCGCCCAGCTCGTCGGCCAGCAGGCTGGCCATGCGCCCGCCCATCGACTTGCCGCCCAGGGCCAAGGGCCCGTCCAGGGTCTCGCGGACCTGCGCATGGACTCGCCGCCAGCAGTCGAGCAACTGCGCCTGCGGATTCGGCGGACGCTTGCGGCCGTCCTCGCGGCGCTGGGCCATGTAGGGAAACTCGAAGCGCGCGACGGCGATGCCCTGGGCGGCGAGCAGTTCGGCGATGCGCTCCATGAACGGGCTGTCCATCGGCGCCCCGGCGCCATGGGCGAGAATCAGGGTGGCCGACAGCGAGCCGGCCGGGCGGTTCCATTTCAGCGACAACTTGCCACACCTCGTATGCAGTGGGGGTCGGGAAGCCAATTGATCCCGATCAATATTTCATAACGCCCCATTATCCATGCTTCCTCTCGCTAATTACGCCAATTAGACCAGCCCCAATGGGGGGACGCCCGGCATCCCAACTGCCGGAAAAAGCCATAGCGTATAACCGTGGATGGAAGCCCATAGCATGAGCACCACTAACCCAGAGTCCGCCTATAACTACAAGGTGGTCCGCCAATTCGCCATCATGACCGTGGTCTGGGGCATCGTCGGCATGACCGTCGGTGTCCTGATCGCCGCCCAGCTGGTATGGCCCGACCTGAACTTCGGCTTGCCGTGGACGAGCTTCGGCCGCCTGCGCCCGCTGCACACCAACGCGGTGATCTTCGCCTTCGGCGGTTGCGCACTGTTCGCCACCAGCTACTACGCGGTGCAGCGCACCTGCCAGGTGCGACTGTTCTCCGACACCCTCGCCTCCTTCACCTTCTGGGGCTGGCAACTGGTGATCCTGCTGGCCGCCATCAGCCTGCCGCTGGGCTACACCTCGTCCAAGGAGTACGCCGAGCTGGAATGGCCGATCGACATCCTGATCACGGTGGTCTGGGTCGCCTACGCGGTGGTGTTCTTCGGCACCCTGGTCAAGCGCAAGGTCAAGCACATCTATGTGGGCAACTGGTTCTTCGGCGGGTTCATCCTCACCGTCGCCATGCTCCACGTGGTGAACAACCTCGAGCTGCCGGTGACCTTCACCAAGTCCTACTCGCTGTACGCCGGCGCCACCGACGCCATGGTCCAGTGGTGGTACGGGCACAACGCCGTGGGCTTCTTCCTGACCACCGGCTTCCTCGGCATGATGTACTACTTCGTGCCCAAGCAGGCCGAGCGTCCGGTCTATTCCTATCGCCTGTCCATCGTCCACTTCTGGGCGCTGATCTCCCTGTACATCTGGGCCGGCCCGCACCACCTGCACTACACCGCGCTGCCGGACTGGGCGCAGTCGCTGGGCATGGTGATGTCGCTGATCCTCCTGGCGCCGAGCTGGGGCGGCATGATCAACGGCATGATGACCCTCTCCGGGGCCTGGCATAAGTTGCGCGACGACCCGATCCTGCGCTTCCTGGTGGTGTCCCTGGCGTTCTACGGCATGTCCACCTTCGAAGGCCCGATGATGGCGATCAAGACGGTCAACTCGCTGTCCCACTACACCGACTGGACCATCGGCCATGTCCACGCCGGCGCCCTCGGCTGGGTGGCGATGAT
>NZ_KV819860.1:0-35757 GCF_001815235.1 Pseudomonas sp. HMSC065H01
TCTTTATGCTCCACGTTATGCCAATTTATATCCAGACGGTGTTAGCAGGGGAACATCAGATCTACGATGTGTTGGTTACAATACACCCGGGAATTCATCTCAAGGGTGTAATGTGTCATGGGTCGGCCCGACCGACATTCAATTGGGTGTTGAGCCATATGGCGGATCTGTTGTTGTAAACTACAGTTGCACTGCCTTTAAAACAACGATTCCAGTGATAATGAGCTACAGTTATCGTGATGGACGGGCAGTGTATGGTGAGGTCCAGAATGTGTCAGGAATAATAAATGTGGTTTTGAACTAAGGATGCGCTTATAGGCTTTTATTTCAAGGTAATCAGCTTGTGAATGTGCTGCAGGGCACTCTATTGAGCGCCCTGCATAGGCTGGAAGTCGTTTGGCTGAGGGCTAGTCTTTCGAGTTCGATATGGCACGTTGATGAAGGCTGGTAAAAAGTCCTGTCTGTGTGGGTGGCAGGCGAGTGGCGCGTTCAGACGCTAATGTGGAGTTTAAGGTAGGGTTCCGACGCCGAGGATCCTCTTTGGGGGGAGTCATTTGCTGAGCCATGCAGTTGTAAGACAGGCTACGCGCTCCATTGACTTGGACATCGATACACGAAGATTTAGATTGTTCATTCGAGTGTGACTCTGCGGGCGGGGAGGCAGCAGCCTGCTGTGTCAAACCAACTATAGGCAATAAGAATATAACTCGAAGAATTTTAATAAACATTCCAATCTCCTTAATCCTGAGGGTTGGATGAGATTCAATAGTAACCTCAAGTTATGAGGAAAGATGAACCGTCTATCGTTTTGTAGTCTTGGTTAGGTCAGGCACGCGCTAGTGAGTAGTACCAAGAGTAAGCCGATAGCCAGGGGGTGTGGCGGCCCATTTGGGGAAGCGATGAAGAGGTGCGGGTTTGTACCGGTTCGAGGAAGGTATAGACAGCAGACAGGATCGCTTGCGATGGGGCAGCAGGAAACCATCAGCCCGTCGGCAGTGTATTTTTCGAGCCGTATCCAGAGCTGCTGCCAACAGCGGCAGGGGTGACTCCATCGTCATCTGGAGGGCATACTTAGCGGTTGATAGATGGCTAGTTGATATTAACGTGGGAGTCGACATCATGGAGCGCTTGCTCGAGAGCATCTATATCAATGCCCGGCCGGCGATGGAGTTCAAGCTCAGCCTCACCAGCTCCGGCCGCAAGAAGATTGTAAAGATCGTGGACGGGGATGAGGTTGAGATGCTGCCAGGTGACGTGCAGAGCATTCTGGAGTCCCAAAAAATGGATGTTGGCATCCTCTCCGATTTCTTCGTCCAGACGCTCCTAGAGCGACGCTAGTGGTCCCTGGCCAACCAGTCGATCGCCGACAGCAACGTGGTCTCGTCGGCCATGCCCTCCAGCTTCACGCTTCTTCCCGTCTGGTTGTCCCGGATGACCAGGGTCGGGGTCGCTGTAATGCCGTTCGACCGTGCAGTGTCGATGTCCGTCTTAATCAACCGGTCCACCAGGTCCATGTCTTTCGCACATTTTTCCAGTCGAGCCTGGTCCAGTTCAGGAAAGTGCAATGTGCCGCCAGGCAGCCCGCCCCCGTTGCCGGCCGACTGAGCGAAGATCGCATCGATAGCGCTCCAGAAGGCTTTGGCGCCGCCTTGGATCCCCGCGCACTCCACCAGGCGAGCCTGATGGCGGGCCGCCTCGCCATGCATCTGCAGGGGAAGATGCCGCCAAACCAGGTTCACGTCCGGATGGCTGTCTACCCAGCGCTTCAGCCGCGGTGTGTAGACCTTGCAGAAGGGGCACTCCAGGTCGGCGTATTCATTGATCGTCCAGCGCGCCTTCGCATCGCCGTAGAGGCTGTGGTTGGCTGGTAGACCCTTCACCAGAAGCTCGACCCCTAGGGCGGAGACAGCCAGCAAGACCAGCAGCAGCCCCGCCCAGGGCAGGGCGGGACCTTGAAATCGTTTCGCTGCCCAGCCGCCCTTCAACAGTCTCACGCTTGCCTCCGCTGTAGGACTTCCGCACGGTCCACGGCCTCGATGAGCGCCTGTTGGGCCGTATCAGGCTGTGGATGCTGTTGCAGCCATTCATCCAGGAGCTGCTTTATCTGCGGGACTATGTCCCGGCGATCGACCGCCCTCAGTTGAATCTGCTGCAGCTCCTCGATCAGTACAGGAGCGCATATCCTGAGCGTCTGCAGGGCATCTTCTTCGGGGTTCTGCAGGATCTGGGTCAGGTTGTCGATCAGGTTCTGGGTCAGCGAATTCAGAGCTCTCATTCGTCCTGGCACTCCACTGCCGGTTGGTCTGGGAAATTAATTGGGAAGGGCGGCAGGCCGCGCGCCTTGTCGAGATCCGCTGCGACCTGCAAGGCCGCCTCGAGCTCGTCGCAGCCGGTGGCTTGCATGATGTTGTAGCGCTGGTTCTTTTCTTCGTTTTCGGTCATGGCCAGGGCCAGGTAGAGACTCGGGGGAACCACACGGAAGAGGTACTCCTTGCCCTTGGCCAGGAGCACGCCCTCGGTGAATTTGCCGCTTTCCTTGCGGGCCGAGAGCATCATCGACTTCTGCGCCGGCGACAGCTCGCGGAACCTGGAGATCTTCTCTACCTCGTCTGGGGGCATGTTCAGGCACAACCACCACTCGATCATGTTCAGCATCGGCGCCCCGGAGGCTGGGATGTCGTCGATGTTCTGGGTGGCGAGCCAGAACCAGGCGCCCAGTTTCCGCCACATCTTGGTGATCTTCATGGCGTAGGGCAGCAGCAGCGGGTGCTTGGTGATGATGTGTCCCTCATCGGTGATCTTGACGATGGGCCGGCCCTTGAATTGGTCGCGTTCGGCGATGTTGTTTACGGTGTTCAGCAGCGAGATGTAGGCGATCCCGAGCTGGGCGGCGTAGCCTTCGCGCGCGTAAGTCGCGAAATCCACCACGGTGAGGTCGGCTTCAGGCCAGGGCGTGCCTTTGCGATTGAACATCTCGCCGTCGGCGCCCATGCAGAACATCTGCATGGCTTCCGCCATTTCGGCCAGGCGCGCGCGCCGTTCTGGCGCGGAGCCATCGCTCCTGGAGGCCTCGTAGAGCGCATCGCGCACGTCCTGGGTGAGCACCGTGCGGTTCGCGGCGGCGCAGGTCCTGGCCGCCGCCAGAATCGCCTGGCGGATGGCGCTGCGATCGGCACGGGTCAGGCGCGCGTCTTCCTTCTCTTCGCCGCCGGTGATCATCAGGCGCGCGACGATCTCCATCTCGCCGAGGATGTCTCGTTGATCGTCCTCGAGGTCGGCCTTGCTGCCCTGGACCGAGTCCGAGGCCTCGATGTCTTCGGCATCCAGGACCTTCACCTGGTCGGGACTCTCGACCAGCTTGATGGCGTCCGCGAACGGCGCCAGGCTGACGCCGGAGCCCGGGGCGAGGCGGACACGGTGGACCGAGAGGCCAAACCGCTTGGCGAAGTCGGCCAGCAGGCCGAAGCTGTTGCCCGCTTCCGCGACGAACATCCGTGGCAGGTACATGGCGAGCATCTGGCTGATGAGGTTGGTCAGGGACGCTGACTTGCCGGACCCGGTTGGGCCGAAGATGAAGCCGTGGGCATTCATCTGCCGGTCCAGCTTGTTGAACGGGTCGAAGGTCAACGGCGCGCCGCCACGGTTGAACAGCGTGAAGCCGGGGTGTCCGGTACCGGTGGTGCGCCCCCAGATGGGCGACAGGTTGGCGATGTGCTGCGCGAACATCATCTGGGTGTACCACTCCAGGGCTCGCTTTTCGTTCGGATCGAAATTGCAGGGCAGCCAGCGCAGGTAGCTGTTCAGCGGTCCCACTTCGTTCTGCGGTTCGACCGGCACCAGGCCGGCGCCGAGCAGCACGTTGCTCAGGGTGATGCAGCGCTCCTCCAACTGGGTATGGTCGCGGCCGCGCACGAACAGAGCGATCGAACCGCGATAGAGCTTGTGCTCCCGGCCGATCAGGCGGCGAACGGTGGCCACGTCCTCGCGGGTGTGGATCGAGGCCTGGTTGTCACCAACGGCCTTTTTCGAGAGCTGCTGCAGATGCCCTTCCAGCATGTCCTGCGGCGTCACCACCATGGTGATACACAGCAGCGTATCCTCGGGCATGCGATCGAACAGGGCGTTCAGGCCATCACCCTTGAGCGTCTCGCCGGTGAAATGCCCTGTCAGCGGCGCCTTGTTCAACTGGTCGACCACGATCACTCGGTGTGGCATGGCATCGAACAGCCATACGCCCTGGGTGGCATCGGAAACAGGCTGCCGATAGAACAGGTTCTGGGAGAAGTCGGTGCCGTCGGCCAGCGGCAAGTCATCCTGCAGGATCGGTTCGTCCGGCCGGCATACCAGTTCGTAGAAGCGACGTAGATCCGCATCGGTCTTGCCGAGGTGATCCGGGTGCGGGTTGAACCAGCGGATCAACCAGTTCCTGATCTCCTGTCCGCCCATGCGCGAAGCGACGATGCCGGCGTTCGCCAGGCCGCCTTGGATACGCTCGCAGATGGACTTCAGGTACGCCGCCGGGTCCTGTCCGCGAATCTGCGCATCCGCCTTGCGGATCCGGCGGTAGACGACCATCCGCACGCGCCGCTGTTGTCCTCGCCAGGGCAGCTTGCTGACGGCGGTGTCGACGAACAGTCCGCCCGGCTTCGAAATGCCCTCCAGGTGATGCTTCATGAGCGCCAGGTACATCTCGCTGAAGGCTGATCCTCGCGCTCGAGGATGGACGTACTGCCTCAACTGCTCCTGGAAATTGTCCCAGCTGATCTCGTCCTGGGCGTAGAACTGGACGATCCAGGGCGAGGTTTCGTGCTCGTCGAAGGAGTTCTGCAGGGCTTCTTTCAATGCGTCCCGGGCGTTCTGCATCCAATTGGGATCGCGACCCTCGGTGCCCAAGGGCACCAGCTCGAAGAAGACGGCACGCGAACGTCCATCTTCCAGGAGCATCACCTGTTCGTCGGGCAGGTACTCGGCCCAGGGCAGCAGGTCGACGAACGATGGGTCGTGATCGTAGAGGCGTGACGCTTCAGCCTGCGTGGCGCCATTCTTGCTCCCGGTGTTGGGTAAAGGGATACCCATGGCGGCCAGTCGCGCCAGATAGCGCTCAGTCGCTTCTTCCACGGCCGCTACGTCCAGCGCTCCTGAATCTTCGGGAGCGTCTGCCGGTACCGACTGAGGCTGTGTGCGACCGCGCAGAAGGGTTTGAAAAAGGCCCATCAGTAGTCCTCCGTGCGCTCGCCCGGCATGGCGTACTGGACTCGCTGGTAGAAGGGGAACACGGTGGTATAGCCCGGTACCGGGGCGGGATCGCTGCCGGCTAGGTGCGGGAACACATACATGACCAGGTCGGGATTGGGCAGTCGTTTGAACTGGCTGTGGATCTCGTTGCTGGCCGTGCGGGTGTAGTCGGCCTGGTCGTTCGCGGAGGCAACCTGCTGCGGATTGATCGGGCGCCGCAGCGTTTGCCTGGCATCGAGGAGTAGCCGGCCACGGCTGTTGCCTATCGAGCTGGTTGCACCTTGTTCCCAGACGTCGAGCATGTTGGCCTCGCCGTGGGGCAGCATCTCCTCCTTGCTGGTGGAGCACGCTGCCAGGGTTAGCGCGCAGGCCAGGCCGGCGCAGAGACGAAGAAGGGGGTTAGTCCAGGTCTGCTGTTGCATGAGCGGCTCCAGAGCTGTAGTCGACCTTGCGGCCCTTGAGTTCGTAGTCGATCGCCAGTTGCTGATCGAGATGCACGGCGACCCGTGCGCCAGGTTGCACGTAGACGGCGGCGAAGGCCTCGCCGTACAGCTTGTTCATCCACTGCCGGATGTCGCTGACGCCGCCGGAGAGGATGCTGTTGAGGGCCGAGTTGCTGTTGGTTCCGGTCGTCCCGAAGCTGGTGCCGTTGCCGCTGAAGACGGTACTGGTGTTGTTCTCGTCGGCGTCCAGGAGCTTGGCGATGCCGGCCCCGGCAGCCGTGAGTAGGCTCTGATTGCCCAGGTACTCCTTGGCATTGGATCGGCGATCACCGGCGATGCAGGGGATGCCGTAGGGGTCGCTGATCCAGCCGAGGCCGCCCTGGATGGTTTTCTGGTCGGCGCTGGCGGTCTGGTTGTTGTTGCTCTGGTTGTCATTCACCTCCTCGGCCGGCGCCGGGAAGGTGCGCACGGTCCCGTCGTTGAACGCGAACGTGAGGCTGCGGATCTGCCCACGCACGCAGGAGAGTGTCCAGTCGCCCGAGGCGGTCCCGCTGGCTACCGCGCCGGCGACGTCCGGCAGCTCGATGCCGTTGGCGGTGAGGTTGTCCGGGCCGATGAGGATTTTGAACGGGTAAGGATCATTGACCGTCCCGTCGACCGGCACACGACCGATCAGCGCAGACATGGCCACCGAGCCCATGAGCGTCGAGTTCTGCGGCAGCGTGTAGGTCTTGCGGACGAGCTTGCGGTTTTCCAGGTCGGATCGCTGTTGGCCGACGGGGTGCAGCCCGTCATCGATCCGCTCCAGCGCGTTCTGGCCGCGATCGACCGCGTTGCCGAAGGAGGTCGGGAAGCTGAATCCGCTCGGTTGGGTGGTGGAGCCGGCGGCCAGCGGCTGGCCATTGGCATCGACCGCGCGGGCGTCCTGGGGCTCGATCCAGACGATGTCCGACGAAGACGAGCCCGCACCCTGGAAGTGCTGGCCATCTTCTGGTCGCACGCCGAACCCGACGGGCAGGTCGGTATCGCCGGCCTCGGGAACGTGGGTTAGGTTCTCAAGCCGTTTCTGTACCTGGTCCAGGATCGTCTGGCTACGGTTCTCCTGCTGTTGCTGCAGCTCCTGGGCGGTGTTGTTGAGCTTCTGCTCGATGTTCTGATCGATGTTGCGCAGGCGGCCCTGCAGGTTCTCATTGGCGGCTTTGAGCGAGTCATTCTCCTTGATGACCTTGCTGATCTGGTCCTTGAGCTGCCGGCTTTCCGCCACGATGGTACGTAGTGTGTCGGCGGGCGTGTCGCCGTCGATGCCCAGGGTTGCCGCTTCTTCCGACGTTACCGTCGGGGTTGCGGCGCCTTGTGATTGCGCGCTTTCCTTCTTGCCCATCATGCTCACGCCGATCAGGATGGCGCCGATCACGACTGGGATGACCAGCAGCTTCAGGAGGGGATTACCGGTCAGCGCCACGACGGCCTCCTTTGGGATCGATCTGGCTGATGGAGGAGGGCAGGAGCGCGTCGGCAAGGCCGCGGCCGCGAGTCACCAGATACACAGTAGTAGTGTCGGAAGCGTCGCCCCGGGCCCCCAAGTACGGGTGCTGGAAGGTCGCGGCGACGAAATTGCCCATCAGGTCCCTGGGATCCAGGGCCAGGTGCTGGGCGCTGGCGTTCTGCAGCTTCACCGCCGTGACGTAGTAGTCGTCCAGCCGCCAGGCGCCCAAGGCGGTAGCCGTGATGGGTAGGCTGGGGAGCAGGGTGGTCAGGTCGAGCTGTCGCTTGACGCGCACCTGACCGACGCCATCCACCGGTTCCACCGTGCGAAGCGGGGCATAGAGCATCTGCGCCGCATAGCGCGTCAGAACCACGGGGATGGGCGTTTCGCGCGGCACGGCCTTCGGTGCTTCTGCCTGCTCGGTCTGTTTCGCTGCTGCCGATGGCTGGGCTTCCCGGGGCTGGCCATAGTGCGGAGCCACGGGCTCGCCGGCGACGATCCTGACCGGCTCGCGCGGCTGTTGATCGGCCGCTGCCTCGGTGGCGGCGATATCGATGAGCATCTGCTCGCCATTGGTCGCGTCCTGCAGGCGCAGGCGCGCTGGAGGAATCGGCTCGTTGGCGAGCAGGTAGAGTGCGCCGCCGGTACTCTGGACGCGCAGCTTGCCCTGCAGATCCCGAGGAACGCCAACTCGCACGTTTCTGTCGACAAAGACAATGCGTTCCTGGCCGACCGTCAATGGAATGGCCAACGGAATGCGCTCCCAGCGCAGAATCTCCACCGCGTGGGCCAGTGTGGGTAGGGCAAGCATTAGCAAGAGCGAGCCTGTCGACTTCCGGATCATAGACCTCCCTCCCGCTTGGTGGGGGCGGCCGGCTCCTCAAGCTCGATACGTTGAGGCGTATCGGAGTAGCAGTCCCACTGCAGGCCGAAGGGATTGGTCTCCGGGTCGACGTCGGCGCGGATGACGTGCAACGGGTAGCGGGCCAGCGCGCGCTTGATCTTTTCGCCGGCGTAATACTCCGTGCTGTCCATGTCCAGGTTGACGGTCCAGTCATTGATCGAGTGTTGGATCACGCGGCCATCGCTCTCGCCAATGCCCCGACCGGGGATTTCCGAGGTGGTGCGCTCTCGCCCCCTGAGCTCGCCGGCGTTACGACGAAACTCGAAGTCCTTCTCCAGGAAGACTTTGCAGGAAGGCGTCAGGTAGGCGGCGTAGCGGAACAGGTTGCTCTTGTAGTCCACCTCGCCGTCCTTGGGCCAACGCTGTACCTGCTGGAAGATGTAGAGGCCGAACGCATAGACACTCTCCGGCGGAATGTCCCACCACAACCGGGTGCTCCCTGAACGCAAGTCGGGCGGAATGTGGATCCAGAGGTCCTTGCGGGCTTCCCAGACGCAGTAGGCCAGCACCACGATGACCATGCACAAGAAGCCGGTGATGAACCGGAAGGTGTTGATGTGAGCCTGCTGTTGCGCGGTGTGTTTTCTGAAACTCATGGGGACTCCGTGCGTCGACTGGTCCAGGCGCCGGAGCGCGTCACCAGGCGACGGTTGCCGAAGACGGGAAAGCGCAGCGAGAGGGCCAGCTCCACCTGGCGGTAGAACCAGGTATCGGGCCGCCCCCGCTTCATCCGCCGCAGGATGCGGCTGCCGATACCCAGGCCGAGGGCGCCTACCAGCAGCGCGCCCAGTGGAATGCAGGCCGCGTTACCTGCGACCAAGGCAGCCGGGATGCCAAGAACGAACCCGGCTGCTCCGCTGGTGAGGACCGTGATCCACATTTCGTCCGCAGTCAGACCGCCGATGACCACCGGTTGCCGGTTCAAACGGGTCGGCAGGAAGCTGAGGGTCCCATCCTGAAACAGATGTTCTTCGGGCATGGGAAGGCCCTTACATGATGGTGGTGGCTTTGGTGACGAGATAAATGATCAAGATCAGCAGGCCGATGCCTACGGCCACGCCCGCTCCGAGATCCGACCACTTCTTTTTCCCATCATGGATGGCGTGATAGGTGCCGTAGGTATGCCAGGAGACTCCCAGAAAGACAGCCACGCAGATGAGTAGCGCGAGGAGCATCGCTCCGTCATAGCCGAAGTTCTGGATGGTTTGCATGATCCCCGATCCTTCCCCGCGGCTAGGCGCCTCGGGCTTGGGGAGTGCAGCCAAGGCGACGCCTGGGAGTACCAAAGAGATGGCAGCCAGGCGCAGGCAGAGGGTGGACAGTTTCTGGAGGGTGAATTTCAGCATGAGTGTCTCCGTATGGGTCAGCTGAGGAGGAAGAAAGAGGTGATGCTGAGGAGGACCACGATCCGTATCGCGGAAACGCCGGCAGTGGCGCTGTCGAGGTTGTTGGTGGCCCAGCCGCGCCAGGTGCTGTACATCGCCCAGGCGGACCACAGCAGAAGGAAGGTCATCGCTGCTCCAATGAACAGCCCCTCGCCGGCCGATGGGGGAAAGCCAGCGGCGGCCTGGAACGCTGATGTTTGGGCTCCACTCATGCTCACGGCATCGGCCCTCCGCGCAGGGTGTAATCCCCAGATAGGTCGGAAGGGTCACGCGGTTGGGCGCGGCTGGGCGTCATGTAGTCCTGCAGGCCTTGGCGGATGCGCTGCAGATCAGCGGCCAGGCGCGAGTAGTCGAAGTAGAAGCGCTGTCCGGGCTCATCGGCACCCTGGGCACTGCGGTGGGCGGTGTCCTCGAGGGCGTTGAGCTGCCGGATCATCACCTCCAGGTTCGCCTGCTCGGAGGCGCTCGCTGCGAAAGCTCCCTGTGCGACCAGCGCACTGCAGGCCAAGACGGCCAGGCAGCTTCGGCGAAGGGATTGATGTGGAGTGTTCACGGCGAATCTCTTGCAGATCAGGGTGCGATCAGCTTGCCGATCGCCCTGATTCCATTCCGCAAGAAATACTCGGCGCGGGGCCGGGGTATTTTTTATGAGGTTGCGCGCTTGAAAAACAGCAGGTAGCTGACGGGCAGAGCGATGCCCCAGGCCCAGCCCTGGGCGTTCTGATTGCCGATCTCGGTTACACCCCGCATGAGTGGCTGAACGCTCACCAGCTCCCAGCCTTCCTGGCCCAGACGCACGACCTCGGCCCAGCGCAGAGGGTTGAGCAAGGCGTGGTCGTCGGGTTCCAAGGTGTCTTCTTTGTGTTTGAACATCGCGACGCCCTTGGTGAGGGTTTTATAGGGAATGTCGATGTTCTCGACATGGTATTCGAAGGTCTGCTTCATGACGTGCTCCTGGAGTGGTTCGAGTAGAACCGCACGGTTTCAAGAGCAGGAGGAGGGCCTCAACCGAAAATACTAGGCCTAGCACCAGTGAATTTCTGGTGGTTGGCGGGTTTAGAGACACGTATGGACGTCTGGGTGTATATTTCATATATATTTCTAAGGGAGACGGCTGATGCTTAGAAACATCTCTATTGGAGTTTTGCTAGCCATGGCTGCTATGTTGGACAGTTATGGGGTGGCTGCCGCTACATTACGATGCGGGTCGGCAATTGTTAGTGAGGGTGACTTGATTGATGATGTGCTTAGGAAGTGCGGAAACCCTGATAGCCGTAAAGTTGAAGGGCCCGCAGTGGATGGTAGTGGCTATATAGTGCGGGGGGCTGCTACTGTCGAAAACTGGGTATACGGACCAAGGAATGGTTGGTACCAGAAGCTTAGGTTTGTCGATGGAAGGCTAGTTCAGATAAAAGGCAGTATGGACTAGGGTATAGCCGTGGATGGTGTGTTTTTCATCCACGGCTATAAGTCTCATCCGGCAGATGATATAAGGGTAAGGATATTTGCGATTGGTAGGCCTTGTGCGTCGGAAATAAACACGGTTGCACTAGCGCCTGCACGAGAAACTATCTGTTGTAGGTTGCTCGGATTAGACATGCCGCCGTTGTAATTGGCTTGGAATTGCTTGCTGGAACTTGCTATGTCTAGAAGTTCAAGTAGAGTGCTTTGGTTGGCGGATTGTGCGGAGTTCATACTGATTGATGTGTTTGATCCTGCCGCTCGCAGCGCCTGCTGGATGTTGTTTGAAGTGAGTTGGGCACCATTAAAGTTGGCGCTGAATTTTTTAGTGTTGCCCGCGATGTTGATGGCCTGTAAAAGGATGGATATATTCGCCGCCTGAGCGGTGTTGACGCTGATACTGGTTCCCGAGGCCGCAGCGCTGATCGCTTGCTGAAGGTTGTCTGCTGTTAGTTGTGCACCATTGAAGTCGGCGCTAAATTTTTTCGTGTCTTTGGCAGAGTTGATGAGGGCTAGCAGGGTGCTTATATTAACCGCCTGAGCGGTGTTGACGCTAATGGATGTTCGGGTTCCTGCGGCGTCTAAAGCTTGTTGAATGTTGTTTGAAGTAAGTTGAGCGCCATTGAACTCTGCGCTGAATGTTTTTGTGTTACCTGCTGCATGAATAGTCTGAAGAAGGGCGGTTATATTTGCCGCTTGTGCGGTGTTGACGCTTATGCTAGTGTTTGTTCCTGCCGCATTCACTGCTCTAAGTAGGTTGTCGCTGCTGAGTTGGGCTCCATTGAATTCTGCGCTAAAACTCTTTGAGTTGCCTGCTGTAGATATTGCGGAAAGAAGTGTATTTATATTAATGGCTTGTGCGGCTATTGTGGATACTCTGGTTAATGATCCTGCTAAGTTTATGACTTCCTGAAGGTTGTTGGCAGTCAGCTCTGCGCCGTTGAAAGTTGTTGAGAGGTTTTTTGTGTTTTCTGCAGTTGTTGTTGCCTTGAGAAGAGTGTCTATATTTAATGCTTGCGCGTTGCTTATGCTGATGGTTGTATTCTTTCCTGCTTTTGATAGGGCCTCTAGCATGTTGCTTGGATTTAGAAGGCGTCCGTCGAAATCAAGGATAAGCTTCATCTCAATGCTCCGCTGTGACCTAACGTTAAAGTCTTGGTGTGAGTACTTCCTAGGCTGAATGAGTTGGCTACAAATCTCTTTGCCTTATGTCAATGTCAGGCATTCGCTGTGACCAATATCATTTTTTTGAGTCATTTTTCACAGCTAGCTATCTGCTCCTTCAGCTTTCTGTCGTCCACGTACCGCTGCATGATCGATAGCACCAGGCTATTGATGGCGAGGATCTTCATCGCGCGGGTCACTGCGACGTAGATCAGGTTCAGCTCATCGTCGCGCTTGCCTGGGTCGGTGTCGGGGGCCAGCGGGTCCGCGTTGAAGTCGTCGTACAGGCAAACGAAATCCCATTCCAGCCCCTTGGCCTTGTGTGCGGTGGTCAGGGTGATCGTTGCGTCCAGCTCATCGTCAAGGGTCAGTGAGCGAAGCTCAAGGATCCGCGCCGGTAGATCAGGGTAGGTCGAGATGATCTTGATCGAGCGCGCCATTTCACTGTCCTGGCTGATCTCGGCGATCTCCACGTACTGGGTGTAGTCGCGGTAGTCCCGGAGCAGCTTTTTGTTCTGGACGTTTTGGCGCAGGCCTCGGCTGAATGCGTACAGATCCTCCAGGTCGCGCAGCGAGTAACTGTCGATACCGCCTACCCAGTAGAACTTGGGCGCCGGATTATTGCGCACACGCTGCAGGGCATTTTCGATGACGCCGATAACGGTGCGGTGAATGAAAGTGCGGTGAGGAAGGTCCGCCGGGAGGGACTTTTTCACCAGCGTCTGCGGGCCCAGTCCTTGAAGTTTCCGTGTCTCGCCCTTGTAGGAGAGGATGATGTTGGCCACGTGCGCAATCGCGGGGCCGAACCGCCAGCTCTGGGTCAGGTAGTGCTCCTCGGCGCCGACCATCCAGTCGCTGTTCAGGGCATCTTCCGCGCCTCTGAACCGGTAGAGCTGCTGGTGGGGATCGCCGACGATAGCCATTTTGATGCGCTGCCAGTGGGCAATGTCCGCGATCACTGGGTTGATGTCCTGTCCCTCGTCCAGGAACATGCAGTCGAAGCGCTGGCTCAAATCGGGCTTGCTCAGTTGATACAGCTTCAGGTAGCCGTCATGGGGCATCAGCATGCCGGTGTCCTGGAGATCTACCATGCGCCTCCAGACTACTCGCGCCATGTCCAGGCCCTGCTTGAGGAAGCGTTCCTGGGCACTGGTGAGGAACGCCTTGTCGCGGAAGCGCGGGAAGTGCGGTCGGCCGAGTTCCGCGTCGGCGCTGGCCATGTAGTTGTTCAGCGTGGCCAGCACGTCACGTACCAACTCCCAGTCTTGGGTATCGAGTCCGCGGGCGATATCGGTCAGACGCAGGTTCTTCGTCTTCTTGTGGGCGTACTGGATGCCGTACACCGCATGAGCCAGGCTGTGGGCGGTCTTGCAGACTACGTTGCGGGGAAACTTGCCCTTCGCGGCTTTCTCCACCGAGCTGTTGTAGCAGAGATAGAGGATTCTCAGGGTAGCGTTCGCCTTGGCAAAGCCCACCAGGGTGGTCGTCTTGCCAGTGCCGGCGAAGGCCCGCACCAGGATCTTCGATGCCTTCGACTGGATGATCGGTGACTGTTCGTGAGTCCACTGCACGGCGGGTCTCCTACAGGTACTTTTTGAAGGTGGATGCTGTGATACATACCGCTACGCCGAGCAGCGCGGCGCAGGGCAACAGGATGAGCAGGGGATTGATGCTGATGGGGATTGCCAGGTAGAGCGTCCAAGGGACGATCGCTAGCGGAATGATGCTGCCGCGCGCCTTGTGGTAGAGGTAGCTGGACTCCCGGCCGGCGCCGAACTTGCGCAGGTCCCGGCGCACCAGGCCGTCCACCAGGCCGGTGAACGCGGCCATCAGGAACAACGGGATCGTCATGGCCAGGATCACCAGGCGCACGACGAATGTCAGCACCGTGTACAGCGCGGCCAGGCCGTAGTTCTGCAGCGTGGAGACACCCTGGGCGGTGAGATAGCGAAGGTCCAGCGGGCTCCGTGGCCCGGCCTGCGCGATGATAGTCATGTTGGTCATCCAGTCGACCATCCCGGTCTTCACGAACAACCAGTCATAGGCCAACTGGGCCAGCCAGGTGGCGGTTCGACCTGGCTCCTGCACGACGACGCTGTGTAGCAGCCCCTGCGACAGCCAACTGAGTTCGTACTCAAACATGGCCTGGGCATGCTTCCAGCCCGCGTCAGGCCAGAAGAAATACAGGCATACCCACTCCACGATGATTGCGCCGATCAGCGACCCGAACATCACGCCGAGAAATTGGAAGGGCGTACTGATGATGGTGCCGAGAAGGGTCTTCTGGCTCTCTTGTTGCTGCTCTGCTCGTTGAGTGACTTCAGCCATCAGGCGGCATCCTCACCGGCGCCGAGGTGACGGAAATCGTCGACCAGGTCCTGGGGCAGACCATCCTGCAGGGCGGAGTATCCCGGCGCCTCCCACCACTCGCTGTTGGCGGCCTGGCCCTTGCGCATACCGGCAGCCAGCTCCTGCAGGCTTTTCGGCATCACCTCGTCGGGATCGACCGCCGGCAGCGGCATTCGGATCTTCCAGAGATTGCCGCCCTCGAGTAGCGCGAACGCTTGTCCTTTGGGCAGACCAACGATGTGGGCCGGCTCGAGCATCGGCACGCTGGTCATCTGCACCTGGTCGTGCGAGCTGGAAGTGAAGGCTGCCTTCTTGTTGTTGATCGCGTCGTTGGCGCCGCTCGCCGGTGTGCTGGTGTAGATCTGGACCTTGGGGAGCTGGTTGGTCAGGAGTTCGGCCGTGGCGGTCTCGCGCACCCGCAGCATGAACAGGTTGTTGAAGTTGCCGATGATCTGACCGGCCTTCGCGCGGGAGCCGATCTTGGCCTCGATGTCGCTCATGGTCTGGGTGTAGGCCGTCACCTGCACGCCGGCGCCGCCCGCTTTGTTGACCATGGGGATGAACTCGTCGCCAATCAGCTCGTTGAACTCGTCGGCATGCAGGTTGATGCGGACCTTGCCGCCAGCGAGCGAGCCGGGCAGGCCGTCATCGACACCATGCTTGTAGATGTGACCCGCCACCGAGACCAGGTCGCTGAACATCGAGTTGCCCACCGCGGCGGCGACCTCGGTATCTGATAGTGCGTCGAGGCCGACGTAGACCACGGCGCGCTTGCGGATAACCTGCATCCAGTCGAAGATCGGTCGCGGATCGTTGAGGTCCGCGTAGTTGGGCGAAAGCAGCTCCGAGATCCGCCCAGTGGTGAGTTTCTCCAGCAGCGGCAGCAGCGAGGCCACGATCTTGTCGAAGTAGGTCTTGTCGTAGCGCACGGCGCTCTTCAGGCCTTCCATGACCGGGTCGGCGATGCGTTTCTGTGTCAGGTACTGGTCGATGGCTACGACCCGCAGGGGCCGTCCTTTCATGTTGAACGGGATGTTCTTGTCGTTGAGCTTGCCCTCGATCTGGATGATGGTGTCCCAGGCCCTGGGATCGTGCTCGCTGATGTATTTCTGCGCATATTCGACGAACAACGCATCGATGTTCACGACGTGCCGGAGGATCTGCTGGTAGTCAGGCCGGATACCCAGCGCGTGCAGCGCGCGGGCGATGATGTTGACGAACCGCCAGGCGAACTCGCGGAACGCCGCGCTGTTGCCCTCGCCGGAGAGCTGGCCGGCGACGCGTGTGGCGACCTCGGAGATCCGACCGAACCGGCCGACGGCGTTGTAGCGTGCCGACAGGTCAGGATGACCGAGGTGGAACACGTAGAACTCGTCCAGGCGGCCGGCACGTTCGCATTCCACGTACATACGCTTCAGCAAGTCAGCGTCGCCTTTCGGGTCGAAGACGATCACCACCTCGTAGTCCGGCTGCTCCTCTGCGCGCTGGCGCCGATAGCCGTGGTGAACCGTCTGGGTCCGCCGGCCCATCTTCACTCGCTGGCGTCGGCCTCGGCAGTGGGTGCGGCGAATATCCTGGGTGATGAACAGCTCCGCGAGTCGCGTCTTACCCACCCGCGTGGTGCCGAGTACCAGTGTGTGGCCGACGCGCTCGCCCAGTTGCAGGCCTACGTCCTGTTCGCGCGGCTCGATGCCATGGAGCCGAGGCAAACCGCCCACGGGCGGCAGCGGCCGTGCGGGGTTCCAGGCCACGTCCCAGGCAGTGGCTTTGGCGACCAGCTTGAGGGGGAAGGGGGCGAACTCAAGCTGCTTCTCCAGCCGGCGCGCGCGCTCGTAGAGCGGCGAGGGCTCGACGTAGGAGGCGAACTGGGGCAGGTAGGTATCTGCCAGGCGCTGCGTATGCTTCTGCGTCCAGCGAAATCCTTTACCGATGAACAAGTGTTCGTTGCTGACCGGCATTTCGGCACTGGTCATCGTGTACTTCGGCAGTCGGCGGATGTTCCGCCGGTAGCGGAGCACCACGCCGGCCTGCTTCAGCCGCACGATACCCAGCCAGGCGAAGCCCAGTGCGGCCACGATGCCGAACAGCGGAGTGAGGGCGAACGTCCACGGCGCGACGATGCAGAGCGCGGCCGCGGTGAAGCACACGGTGGTGGTGTAGAGCTCCACGGCAGGCCGCAAGAGCGCTTCCAGCGGGTACTGGCCAGCCATGGGTTACACCTTCAGGCTTGCCGCCGGCTGCAGGCGGCCCGGTCGGCGGCCCTTGGCATGAAGTTCGAGCACCTGTTTCCTGGCTTGCTCTACCTCATCATCAGGCAGCATCTGCTCCAGCAGCTCGCAGAGGGTCGACTCGTCCTCTAAGGCCTTGGACGCCACCTCACCGCCGTAGCGTGAGATCAGGTCGAGCAACCCCTGGTACATGAGTTGGCGTGCCTGAGCGTCGCTCGGCTGCTTGATGACCAGGGTGATCAGGTGAGTAGTCATGAGGACTCCTACTGCTGGATGGCGGTGGATGTGATGAGAGCGGGGTAGTGCCGCAGACCTAGCCGGTCGACCAGGTCGTCCGCCGGCGCCGGCAATATCTGAAGTCCTTTTCCCCAGGCACGGATTTCCGTCAGACGCGCTTCGCTGGCCACGTTCACTGCCAGGCCCACGGCTTGGAGGCCTCGGAGCTCGTCGCCTCGCTCTTTCAGCCAGGTTCGAGACAGCGTGTCGTCGCCGACCAGGAACAGAGGTTGCAGGCCTGGGGCGTTGATGGCGCGCCCCTGAACCTGGCCTGGCGAAAGGCGTACCGAGCGAACTGGAAACGCACCTGAGCCACGGACACCCAGGTCGCCAGGTCCTGGTGTGGCAGCGGATGGCTGCGGATCCAGGCCCTGGTAGTAGGGGAGCGCCGAGGCGCCGCCGAGGTCTTCGACAACGATCAGCCCGGCGGCCCAGGCTTGAGTCGCGAACGCCGTGCAAAATGCCAGCGTGGCAAGGATCTTCTTCATGGATTGGTCACCAGTAGGTTGACGCCGAGGACTTGGCTAAGGTGGCGGGATACCGTCCTACGGTATTTGGCGGCAGGCGCGCCGCCGGCGGGGCGGTGGTAGCGGCCGGCAACTTGGATCCAGTCCACCGGTCTTCCCGGGGCGGATGCATACAGGGCGTCCCGCTGCTCGATCAGGATGTCGGAGGTGGCGTCCAGGTTCTTGTACGGATCCAGGGACTCGCAGGGGCTGGAGAAACGATGTCCGTTCCAGCCGATGTTGACCTGGCCGAGGCCGGAATCGACGCTCTTGGCCCCGTAGAGGTTGATTGCCGCGAGTAGCGCTGTGCAGGCGGCGGTGCGGGTCGCGTAGTAGTAGGATTTCCCGGCGACGTTCAATGTCCAGGGCCAGGGAACGTATTCGCCGCGCAGCAGGACCTTGCTCTCGGTCAGCGCGACCGAGTAGAGCACCTCGGCCGGAACCCCTTTGGGCAGGGCGATCTGCTTGTACGCCGGCGGTGGATCCACGGCGGCCTGAGCGATGTTGACCAGGGCCAGCAGGGTGGCCAGTTGGAGGGCTCGAACTACAGACGTTGCCATCGGCCGTTCACCTCCTGTACCAGGGCGGGAAGGGCCCCGCCCACTCCCAGGGCCATCCAGCGGCCCTCGTCATGATTGAGCGTGATCTGCTTGCTGCGAACCTTCTTCGGGTCGATGCCGGCGAGGATTGCCCAGTGCCGCACTCGCTCTGCGTCGTTCTGGCTACCGACGAAGTAGAGGTCGAACTCCTTGTTCTGCTGTTGCAGGTCGCGGACCCGCTGGATGCAGGCGGTGCAGTTGTCCTGGACGAACAGGGCCAGGCGCCCGCTGCTCTGCAACGCTGGGCTCATGTTCGGCGCGCCCGACGGGTTGGCCGCGCTGCTTTCGGTGAGGCGGATCACCCCCTCGCCTGGATAGGCGCGGGCGAAGGCTTCGTCGTATGCGCGCTGGTAGGCGAGTTCCTTCTCGACCCGGCGCCGTTCGGCCTGGACCTGTAGATCGGCATACCGCCGCCGTTCCTCTGCCGATCGTGCCTCGATGCCCAGCGCAGTCAGCGGGTCAATGCCAGGCGAGTACACGCCCCGGGGGCCTTGCATGAGCGTCTGGTAGCGGGTCCAGTCCTGTTGGTTCAGTCCCCACTCCTGGGCCAGGTCGCTCTGAGATGTCTGTTGTTTCAGCGTGCCGAGTTGGCTACCGGACAGCTGGCTGCTGGTCTCTCGGCTTGCCGCAGCCTCCTGGCCGACTGCGGGATAGCTCAGCAGCAGCACCAGGCCGGACAGGAGCGATACGGTTCTGATCATGGGCGGGGTCCTATGGTTGGATGCGAACGCTGCGCGAGGCGCCGGCGACGTCGAAGTGCGCGGTACGATCGTCAAGGTCGGTCAGTCGCCAGGTCGTGCCGGCGACGGCATCGCCTTGGCGAATGAGGTAGATCTGGCTGAGCTGGGTGGATCCCGGAGGTGCAACCGACAGAAACCGTTCGCCCCCGCGATACTCCACGCCAAGGATCGAGAAGGGCGGAGGCTCCATCGGTTTGGGTTTCGGCTTGGGCTTGGCGGGTATGGGGCGTTTGGGCGCTGGCACGATCAGCGGCGGCGCCTTGGTCTGCTTTTCTTGAAGCGTGCGGACAGAACCGTCCAGTGTCTCCACGGTTGCCTTGAGCACCAAGAGGTCGCCGGCCGAGGCGGTGGTCTGAGCCAGGTTCTCGACGGCATCGGAGGCCTGCTTGGCGAACGCCTGCGCGGCGTCAATGCGGTTGGACAGCGCCTGCTGGCCTGAGCGGAAGTCCTCGTTGCTGACCAGGTGCTGTCCATCCACGGCGTCGAGGCGCTCGTCGACTCGATTCAAGCGAGCCAGGATCGCCTCTAGCGAGGTCTTTTCCGCAGCACTGTCCACGCTTGATCGGAGCTGAGTGAGTTGGTACTGCTGGTAGCCCAGCAGGCCGGCCATTGCTGTCAAGCAGAGGCCAAGAATCATGGATGCAGGGGATGGGCGTTTCATGGGTGTCCTCGCGCGAAGCCAGAGACACCCTCTCAGACAGCCTCCATTGAGGCAGTAGGAAATACTCGGTGAGTGGGGGTGGGATTTTTTTGGATAGAATTCTGGCGAATCGCCGGGCCTGATGCGCTATGCGAAGATCAGTCGATTCTGGGTGCCCTTCACACGCACCTAGGCTGTGTCATTTCTGCTTAACACTGCTTTGAGGAAGCCTCAGGCCATGAATACAGACCTTCCCCAGCTCGAACAAACCATCATCGATATAGCGCGCCAGGAACTGGCCGCCGTGGCTGCTTTTTATCGCAAGAGGGAGGCAGGGATTGAGAGCGCGCACTTCGATGAGGCATGGAGCGAATACCTGGCTCGCTACCATGCACTGAGTACGCTTTTGGTGCTCGGCCAGTTGCCTAATAGCGGAATGAGCGAGGAGGGTGCCCGAACTCTACGGGAGATCGAAGCTGAGTACGTTGCGCTTCGAGTCTCGGCCAATTGAGCCTATGCGTTCGCAGCTACCAGCTATTCGGTTGAGTTCTTGCTAGCCAGGCGTCTGTACTCCCTCATCGTGTCGAGATACGCCCTGTGTCGTTCAGGGTCAGAGCGAAGGTGGTCGCGCCATCGGGCGCGGTAGGCTCGATCATACGCCCGGATACGCTCTCGCCAATGCTCCATCTGTTCCGGTGTCATCAGGTCGAGGCGGGCGCGCCTCCGCGCTAGAATTTCTGCTCGGTTCATCGCATAGCGCAGTGCCTGGTAATGCCTGATGGCCGTGCGGTTTTCAGGTTTCATCCGCCAACGGGCATTTGCGCCTCGGCGGATTTGCCTGACGCGCTCGGCTAGGTCAGGATCGTCGGCCATGCGTTCAACCAGGCGCTGATACCTCTGCTGATTGAACTGAGGGTCAGCTGCACGCCTGTGGTAACGTTCGATGTCCTGGCCACGGCGTTTGGCTTTATGGCAGGTGTCAGAGCATGTGACGCTCCGCGGGCGGGTCGACGGTACCTTTTCCCCGCAAACAATGCACTCCGGCCGCTGGCAGTATGAGCACTCTCGCCACCCGCGTTGCGTCAACAGCGCCTGGGCAAGAGTCTCACGGCGCCCGCAATTGCACTCTACGAGCCAGCCGGGCTGCTCCTTGCCAAATTTTACCCGGCCATTCTCCCGTACAACAAAGAGACGGCCGAAGCGCTGACCTGTTAGATCAAGGGCTGCAGGCATCCAAGGTCTTCCTGTGCTCGGTCTCTGTTTCTCTCCGCAGTTTCTCACAAAAAGAAACCCCGCAGTTTAGCGGGGTATTCAGCTTGCTATTAGATTTCGACGAGTCAGTCTACATCCCTATCGATTGCATCACCATATACACGGATGCCATGCTGGTTGACTTCGCCGCATATCGAGATGATTCTATTGATTTGGATGTCGATGTTGTAACAAAGCACGCGAACAACTTCATCTTCGTCTGAGTGAGTACGGCGGACATATCTTGCCAAACCTTCCGCCTGCTTGCTGAGCATCTCTGTTTGAAAGACTATTTGCGATAGCACCTCAGAAACGACGCCATCTAAAGACTCCCGCAGCTCCGGATGCTTTCTCCAAGCGGCGACCAGCGCTACCTGGGCATCGCCAAAGTTTTTTTGTTGATTGCTCATCTTTTTTCCCTCTAGAAGTCATTCCTCGGGATAAGAGAATCTATCCCGGAAAATCTTCATCAGTCGACTGTGATACCGATCGCCGCCGAGCATCGCATGATTTATATACGCCGTGTGTAGCATGAGGTTTGCTATGCGGTGCCACCAGCCGAAATCTGTGAAAAGATCACCAGTGTTGGCTTTTTTCCAAGGAGCCTGTTGTTCCTTTAAGTATCCTTCTTCGTGAGCTGTGCCCTCACCATCCAGGTGCATTCTGATCCATTCGCGAAGCTCTGAATTGATCTTGCTGGCAAAGCCAATTGCAGCTCTTGTTTGATCGTCGGTTAGTTTTTCAATGTCGGCTTCTTCCCAAGTTTGAATAAACTTGTTTGCCTCTTTAATTGAACGGGCGATGATGTAGTTTTCGTCCATCTCTTCACCTTCCATTGATGTTGGGATATGGAGTCGCTGTGCTGAGAAAGCAAGCTGTTCTGCGTGCAGGGTATCGCTTACCGAAAGTTTCGGCAGCAAGAGAGTGAGGTTGCCCCTACGGGGCTGTTTTAAAACGTCAGTCAGGGGAGGGGGCTTCCATCAACCTGATGGTCGATTGATCGCGCTTCCGGAAGCTGGTGCGACCTAGGGAGTGATCTACACGGTAATCCGTGCTGTAGCCTCGCAGATCACGGCTACTGGAGGGGTGCCGACAACGTCAGCAGCTCACGGCTCAAAGGATGGACAGGCGGAAGTTTAAAGTCAACAACACGCTGCAATGGCTTGAAGGGCTCAGGTAAATACCCGCTTGGCAAGTTCAATGCCACGCCGGCAACTGCTGAGGGTCTTATTCACGGCTTGGGGAGTGATACCTGTCTTCCGGGCAGCATCGGTAGGCTTGAGACCATTTACCAACACCAGTCGGGCAGCATCCTCGCCAGGACCTCCGCGCAGGCGCATCAACTCAGCAAGGGCTGAAAACTGCTCTTCCGTCATGCGCGACTTGGCCCCGGGAGTAAGCCGGCAATGCAGGTCAACAGTCGCTGGGCGCCGGCCTGGCTTGATATATCGTTGCTGACCATATCTCCGCCAGCCGCTGCGGCCAGGCGACGCATGAATCCCATGGCAGCGCGATCAATCTCGGGACCAACGTAGAGCACATCAATCACGCCACGAAACTGGGCGGCGACTTCGAGAGCCGATTTCTCGTTGTCAGGTTGGCCATCACTGATGACGAGAGTCACACCGGGATTGAATTGCAAGGCTGCTCGCAGGGCCGCGGTCATGTTGGTACTGCTCTCCGGCTCAGGGATGTGCTGGACTTCCCGTGGCTGGTCGCTGAAGGCGATCAATCTCGCCGGTTGGCGTTCCAGGGCTGCGTCTACAGCTTCGCGCAATACGTCGATCTTGCGTCGCTGGCCCCAGGCAGTACATCCCATTGATGCGGAGATGTCGGCCAGGATGATGACCTCGCCTTGCCGACGGTCCAGTCTCGCTTGGTGTGTGGCTACCCGGCCAGTGGTGGCGGGCAGTGTTTTGCTGGCCTTGGCGATGAGCTGTTGCAGGGGGTTGATCAGTTCATTGGACATATTTCGGCGCCTCGTGCCACCGTAGTTCTATCGAAATTTATCGCCCGTACAGCCACGCAAACTTCACGAGCCCAAGGCTGCAAGGAGGGAGTGAGCTTGGCCAGGGCTGGCGAGGTCCAGATCTGATCCGTGGCCTCGGCATAGTCAATCAGGTGCCACTTCACGTCAGTGCCGGTGGAGCCGAGATTCACCTGGAGGCGGGGACCTGATACTCGTCGTGTCCAGTCGCTGGTTTTCCAGACTAACGTCAGCTCTTGAGGCGGTCTCCCAATCAGATAGGCAACTTGCTCTAGATATCGGCGCAGCAACTCGGTGCGTTTTGATCGCATCTTTTCGTCAGCGACGGCCTTGCTTGCAGCTTCTGCTACTCGCTCGGCTTGTTGAATTTCATATTGGCGGGCCCGTTCGGCGCCCCGAAGGCGAGCATCGATCTTCTCCCTTTCGGTGGCCAGCGCTTCGGCGAAAGCTGCTTGCAGCGCTGGATTGCGCCGGGCCGCCTCTTTTGCAATGGCGATGGCCAGCTCGACGAGTTGGTCATCACTCAGGCCGCTGAAGTCCAACTCATCCATAGCTGACATCGCACTGGGGACTATTCATGCTTTTGCCTGGTCGATTTCGTCGTCAGTCAACTGCCATACGGCATTCGCTACCCGTCGCGCTGAACCAAACCGCTCCAGAAGTGTGACCGCGAGGAGGTGCGTCTGGGCCGTCGTAATTCTCTTGTAACACGGCCTGCGGTAGGTCGCTTGCGAGTGGGCTTCGATTGTCGAGAGCACGGTATCGGCGATGCCAATGATTTTCTCGTTACCCAGTTCCTCTCCTACCTGGCGGGCTAGATGCACCACCTGGGCACACTCCAGGGCGAGCTGAGTCCACTCTAGGTTGGCATCTTGTGTCCAGCGGCTGGTTTCAGCTCGCTTGAGCGATTCTGCTGCGTAGTCACGGTGCCAAGTCTTTTCGTAGGCCATGTCTTTCTCGGCAGGGGCGTTGGAGGTTGGGTTGATAGCCCAACGTTGGGTTTGAGGTTATCCCTTTAAAGGGATATGTTCAAGCAGGCTGATTGGGCAGGCAGATGCTCTATCTCCCACCAGGCGGTAGTAGAATTAGATTTTTCCTACGGAGGCCTGATATGTGGGTGGTTCGACTAGAGCAAGGGTGGACGCTGAAGCTGGATCGCCAGATCGGCAATTCGGGTAAACATGGACTTTGGTCCTTCCACTGTTCGGAGAGTACCTACGCACCGAGTCCTACTGAGCTATTGCGTACAGCTGCGCTTCTGCCTGCAGAGCCGAAACAGGGGCAGATGATTGAAGTAAGTATTTGCGATAGCCGCCAGGCGCCGGAAGATTGGAGATTCATTGGAAAGGGTGTGGCTACAGAGGAATTCGGCTAGGTTGACTGAAAGGCTATTCCTAGGAATTAAGCTATGACGAATTGCTCCCTTGATGCACTTGAAGAATATTGAGAAAAGTGGTTAAGGTTTCTTGGTTGTATCAAGCTTGTAAAACTGCTTTATAACCATAAGGGGGTTATTATGACTGGTGAAAACAGTCTTCTCGAGAGGATGGTTGATGGTAAGTTGGGGCCAGGCTCAGATATTGGTCCTGCCGATTCGCAAATAGAGGGTACTTACCGGCGGGGCTATCACCAAGCTATGGCGGAGGTTGCATATTACCTGAAGAATGGGGGAACCTTGTCCGCGGCTTCACTGAATGATTGGGTGAGCGAGGACCTTCGTCGCTGGCGACAGGGGAAGGATAACGCCCCGATTCATCGCCAGATACTTCCTCCTGCAATTCCTGGCAGCCGATAGCCGATAGTTGAACTAAGCCTACCCGGTCCGCTGAGGCTCTATGAGGTGTGCCCCTTGGTTGCGAACATTGCCGACCGCGCGGTCGACGCGATACCAGGTGAACACTTCTGGAGCCTCACCTTCCTGTAACACCATCTGTTCTGCCCGTTCGGGCGGGGTTGCCCCATCGACCCACTCCCTTGCTAGCTCTGGAGAAAGAACGACGGGCCGCCGGTCATGTACATCGACCATTCCGCCCTGGGCATCAGCCGTGATGATAACGAAGCCATGGCGTTCTTCCTGCTGTCTGTCCAGTTCAGGGAACTGGCCGATCGTTGCGCAGAGGACGGCGGCACCATCGGCACGCTGAATGAAGTAGGGCTGCTTCCTTGCTCCTCCCTCGTCCACCCACTCGAACCAGCCGTCGATCGGGGTGATCGCCCTGTGCTTCCAGACTGCGCTGTAGAAGCGCGAATGGGCGACTTTCTCGGCTCGGGCATTGATCGGTGCGGCACGGTCCTGGGCCCAGAACGGTCGCCAACCCCATCGGACGAGCTGGGCTACCAGATCCTCGCCGACCAGGCGAAGGATGGCGACCTGTGTTGAAGGGGCTACGTTGTAGCGTTCGAGTGGTTCACCATCGGTCAGGTCCAGAAATGGCCAGTCGGCCATCAATTGAGCGTACTCTCTCGCGCCCTGGTACTGAGCTACTCTTCCGCACATAGCGCACCGTGCCTCCGTCTGTCGGATCTTGGCCTACCTGCATTGTAGGCAAATCCTGTCAGCGTCTACTGTATAAACAGACAGTATACAGAGGTTTTCATCCCATGCCCGTTACTATCCTCGGCCCAGTCGCTGGGTCTGGGGCTTCCTTGCGCCTGTATTCCAGCAAGGTGTCGGCCGGCTTCCCAAGTCCGGCGCAGGATCACCTGGAGCGGGAGATCTCGCTTGATGAGATTCTGCAGATTCGAGCGCCTCACACGTACCTGGTACGCGCCGGCGGCGACAGCATGATTCGCGCTGGCATTCATGACGGCGACCTCATGGTGGTGGATCGATCCCGAGAAGCTGAGCCAGGAGACATCGTGATTGCAGCGGTGAACGGCGAGCCTACCGTGAAACGCTTGGCGAAGGATGGGAGCCAGGTGGTGCTGCGCGCCGAGAATCCTCGGTACGCGCCCAGGTACATCCTGGAAGGGGATGAGTTGCTGGTTTGGGGCGTGGTGCGCTACAGCGTGAGGTGTCATGAGCATGGCTGACCGCGCCATCGCCCTGATTGACTGCAACAGCTTCTACGCGAGCTGCGAGCGGGTGTTTCGACCGGACCTGGCACGGACCCCAATCGTTGTGCTGTCGAACAACGATCTGAGGGATTGCTTCCGTTAGTAAATGAATTACAGTCCGCACCACCTTGATAGAAGCCTGAGAAATTACATTCCAGCCTCTGAAGGGGAGTCATCTGGATGGTGTTTAAGGCTGTGAAATGAGGCTGGTGTTCGCAACAAAAGACCTTGCTGTAGCGGGTCGATCATTCGAAGGTTTCCCTCTGTTGGTTGGCGCCGACGGTTGGCCAGTGGAGCCGGCGCAATCTTTCCTTTGGCACACGCTAGTCGAGTCAGGTGAGGCACTCAGTGCTCTGACGTGGGAGGCCTATGGACGCCGTCTGTTCGACTACTTCGCCTTCCTCGAGGCCAATGGTCTGGCCTGGAATGAGGAGAGTCAGGCAGATGGCCTGAGCGTCCTGTCGCGGTATAGAGACTGGTCGAGCGGTGAGTTGGAACTAGATCCCAGCACTCTGAACAAGCGACTGAACCTAATTG
Organism: Pseudomonas sp. HMSC065H01; assembly: GCF_001815235.1. NCBI lineage: Bacteria > Pseudomonadati > Pseudomonadota > Gammaproteobacteria > Pseudomonadales > Pseudomonadaceae > Pseudomonas > Pseudomonas sp. HMSC065H01. The sequence goes on from NZ_KV819860.1 coordinate 26,249, forward strand.
TGAGGTTCTACCAATGGGCCAAGCAGCGTGATCTGATCGCAGCGCTGCCCTTTGGCGAGCGAAGGGTCAGAGCGACTCCGCATTCCGGCTTCCTCAGTCACGTAGCTCGTCCTAACGCCGAGAGTACGAAGCCCTCAGTGATGGTGCGAGAGCGTAAGCGATTGACCAAATTCCTGACCAAAGATCAGGCTAAGGTTTGCCTCGCCCTCGATGCCGATCCAAGTCACCGGATCTTGTTCCATCTGATGGTTCGCACTGGTCTTCGCTCCTGCGAGGCGCGCACTTTCCCTTTCAAGTACGTCTTTAATCCTCGGCTGAAGAAGGGCCTCCGCCCTGGGCAAATGATCAGCGTGGCTCTCGAGCCATCGGACATGCATCTCAAGTACGGCCGCCCTCGAACAATTGACGTGCCTTGGTCGCTGATGGAGGAAATGTGGTCGTACACGCTTCATGAGCGCGAAGTACGGAAAGCGGCCGGCAACGGGCGCGCCACGGCCTTGGTGCTGACAAGGGAGGGGCGGCAGTACACGAAAGACTCCATCGTCGACGTGATGAAGGCGTATGAGCGCAAGTGCGGATTTTATGTTAGGGCCCACATGCTTCGTCATACCTATGGGACTTATACCCTTCTTGCCCTGAGGAAAAGCCGAGACTTTAAAGGAGAGCCATTGCTCTATGTCCGAGACAGGATGGGACACTCCGACGTTCAAACAACGATGGTGTACCTGCATCTCATTAATCAGCTAGAGGCTCAGTCTGTCCTTGCTCATGAAGACGAGATAGACATGATGTTTATGGCCGTCTCTACTCCAAGCATCTGAGGTACTACTGTTGGCCCGAAAGAAAAACTATAAAGCTGAAATGCAATCGGTCACTAAAGGATTCGAGACCGTAGAGAATGAGCTTAGAATCGATCTTCCGAAAAATCCCCGGAATGTAACTAAGATTGATCACTCTCAGTACATTGGGTTTGGCTTTGACGCATGGGCTATTCAGAGTATTCATGTAATCAGAGCACTGGTCAATGGAGGGAATTTCTCCCTGGCCACTCTTGTAGGGTACTCCAGCAATGGCCTTCGATATTTCATGGCCTTCCTGAAAAGCGGAACGATTGATTCTCCGCCGTCAACCCCGAACAGCCTGACCAAGCGGCATCTTGAGCGATATGTTTCGTGGCTTAAGCTCAAGTATCCAAACGGGTCAACTGCGAAGAACTATTACACGTCGCTGAAGTCATTGATCATCAGCCTAATTGAATACGGATTCGTTGAGGCGGATAAAGATGATCTACTTCCAGCCGTTCCTTTCCCCCATACCGCGAAATCGACCAATGACGCGAAGCCGCTCAGTCTCTCGGAAATGCAGGGGCTCATCACTGCGCTAAAGTCAGATTTAGTAGCCATTCATAAGGGCTTATTCTCTGGAAATGACGCCGAAGCAATGACGGTCTTATTGCTGATTACTGCGGCCAGATCTGGAATTAACACTACGCCGCTTCTGGAAATGTCTAGAGATGCACTCCAGCCGCATCCATTCATCCCCAATCTTCGGCTCTTGAACACCGTAAAAAGACGCGGCAAGGGTGCTCAGAGCAAAACCATTCGACAAACTGAACTGCATGACGGATATAACCCAATTCCTTTAGATGGGGTGGCTGTTGTAAATAAGGCTTTGGCAATTTCTGAGCCACTGGTTGGGTTTGCGCCTGAAAAGCTTAAGTCGCATGTTTGGCTTTACCGCGCCGGACAGAATGGGCATGGTCATAGGGTAGTCGCGCTGGCTTCCAGTACGCTATTTCAATCAACAAAGAGTATCTGTGCGCGGCATGCTTTGAAGGACGATCAGGGCCAACCGCTGATCGTTAATCTCAGTCGTCTTCGAAAGACTATGGAAAGTAGGCTTTGGAAGCTCAGCGGCGGCGACCTACTGGAGGTGTCCGCTGTGATGGGCCATTCCCCTAGCGTTGCTGATAACCACTATTTGAAGATAAATGACGAGATCAAGGTTGAGGGTGCCACCTTCGTAGGGGAAGCATTCACCGATCAGCTGCGTGGCATCAACGTCACACCGACACCCCCAGGAGGTTGCAAAGATAGCCTCTATGGAAGCCTGGCACCCAAAGATGGCGTTACCCATTGTTCCGAGTTCATTCATTGCTTGACATGTCCTAGTTACGCAATTGTAGGGACTCTCGGAGACTTGTATCGACTGTTCAGCTATCAGCAGTTTTTGCACGCTGAGATGGAGTATTTTTTAACAGATGAGTGGGCGGCATGGCGGAAACGCCAGGGCGATTTCATCAGGCTTATTGACGAGTTTACGTCTCGAAAATTCAAGATTGAACTGATCGAAGCGGCTAAAGCCAAAGCGAAAGCGTCCCCTCATCCGTTCTGGGGATGCAAGATTGAGTTTATGAGGAAAGTTCGAGGTGACGCTCTTGTCGGCTAATCGGAACTCTAGGGCCGCCCTTAAGGCCTATGATGTGCTATTCGCGCAACCTGTAACTGCCTCGGGCCTCAGCAAGGCTGAGCGTGATGCGATAGTTATTAGTGCCATTGTTAATGATCGTGGCGAAACTCTTGTATTAAGCCGCTTTGGCGATGCTCGCTGGGATCTTCGACCTTTCTTTGATCAATCTAACGTAAACGAGGGGCACAAGTACGTCAGTTGGGATTTTAATCTCCCACCTGAGATGATTGATGACTGCAAAGCAGTTGCGTATGCATGGTTCAAGAGAGGGCTTCCAGGGTCAAAGCCACCTGTCGCACGGGGTATTACAACTCTCGTCAGTGCCAGTGTCATTCCATTTATTCGTTGGCTTAGCGATTTAGAGCTTGAACGATTTTCCGATGTTCGGCCCATACACATTAGTAATTATATTCACCATTGCAAGTCAGAGTCGTTAAGACCAATGCCTCTTTATTCCAGGCTGCGGATAATTGACTTTTTATGGATATTCTCTGCCGAAACCCTTTCCCCTCTTCAGTGTTTTCCGTGGGGGGACTCGTCCCTGTGGCGAGTCAGCGGAATTGGAGAAGCAAGGGGTACTTCGGCTGCCAATAAGAATACGGGTAGAACGGATATAATTCCGCCAGATGATCAGGCGAAGATCTTCAACTATTGCGAGCAGATCGTTCATAAGACGAAAGAAGATCTGAAAGCCACCGGAATTGACACTTTCACTCGCCGCAGCCCCAAAATGATTCGTTGCCGCGATGCTGTTTTGTACATTGCATCCATTACCAGTGGCATGCGTAACGAAGAGGTCATCGGGATTGAAGTCGGTGCGTGGCGAAAAGAGGTAGTGGATGGCGTTACTTACTGCTGGGTAACCACGACCGAGCATAAAACGGGAAAGGGACGAGTCGACTATCTTGTCCCTGAGCTTACGCTGGATGCGTTGAATCTCTTCGCCATGTGCTCAACCCCCATGAGAAGGGAGCTCGAGGCGGAGTTGAGTGACCTTGAACTGTCATGCAATTCAGTTGACTCCGCTGATCTTTTGCTTCGATTGGAGAAAGCCAGAAAGGACTCGAAGAGACTGTTCCTCTGCTTGAATGGGTACGGCAACAAAGCCGAACGTGTTGGACACATCGAAGTGCTCAGCGCCGCAGGTTCCAATGAAGCCTTCAAGCGCGTCGCAAAAGCGGCTGGAAGTGATTGGCCATTGCGGACTCACCAGTGCCGTCGCACCTATGCCCGGTGCTTCGTTGAGTCTCGCATGGGGCGTACCTCGCTCGTCTTCCTCAAGTGGCAGTTCAAACACAGCAGTATGAGCATGACTCAGCTCTATGCCTCCAACCCCCTACAGGATCTCACCCTGTTCGATGAAATCCTCCAACAGATGACGGAATTCAAGATCGATCTCATCGAGTCGTGGTTGGATGATCAGCCACTTGCTGGAGGGGCGGGTGAGAGGATCATGGAGCTACGTGCCATTCCGATCAAAGATCGGAGTGCCTTGCTGGCCCAGACAGCCCCCCATGCAAACATTCGAGCGACTGGTCATGGCTGGTGCATCGCGACAGAACGGGGCTGTGGTGGGGCTGGTTTGTATGAGGCAACCCGTTGTCCTGGCTGCAAACACTCTGTGATTGACGAGACCTTTGCCACCACGTGGCAGGGGATCTACTCGCATCAGCTGGAGCTGATGGAAATCGACGATGCCGGGCCGGCTGTAAGGCAACGGGCAAAACGTGATATGCAGGTCGCATTCGACGTAATCAGCAGCCTTGGCCTGTCTCCTTTGGACGCTCGCGACAGTGACCCAACGCGAACTTGAAGGTGCCGACTTTGACCAATAAGCCAACTGCGCAACGATCCTCCGGACGCTCCAGACAGAAGACCTCGGAGATGCTCGATAAGGTCATCGACGGCATCCTTTCAACAAACGGAAAGCTGTCCATTTCTGGCGTAGCGAAAGCGGCAGGGGTCACTCCAGGTCTCATCCACAACACCTACCCAGCCGTGGCTGAACGCATTCGTGGTCTGATGGGGAAATCAGTCCGAGCACAGCGCGATTCGAAGCACCAAGCATTGTTGAAGGAGAGGGAGCTGAACAGAGCATTGCGCGCGGAGAACGCACAGCTAAGCCAGGATCTGGCTCGACTGGCCTCAGTGAATCAGACCCTGATTCTCGAACTAGCTCAACTGAAGGGCGTAGCCACTGGTAAGGTGGTTCTTCTGAGCAGTAAGCCGGCTTCCTAGCAGCGCTGGGGTGTGCCTCACCTCACTGTCCAGAGCTGATCTAACCGTGTGGTATAGCTTGGGCCGAGCATTTCCCGACACATCCCCAGTCAGGAGTCACCGGCACCCCGCCCAGGCGGAGCGTGCCTCGACCCCACTTGGAATTGATCCGATCCATCACCTGCATGACCTTCTCAGAGGCGACGGGCTGTACGGCGGCGATCACGATGTCACGAGAGCGACCGAGCAGATTGTCTCCATGCGCGACAAGGCTGACGCAATCCTAGTGGCGGAAACCGTCAAGAAGATTGAACAACTGGGCGCCACGGCGGCAGGCCGTGGCGAAGCGAAGCGCAGCCCGGCTGTCCGCCTGCAAGGTAGATATGTGCTACTCGACCAGATGCAACGTGGGCCCGCCCCACTGATGCACAAGGGCAAATAGCAGTACCAACCTAGGGCCTTTGCAAGTGCTCCTTTGCCCAGTCAGCGGCGCTCAATGAGCGCCGCTCTTTCCACCTTCAGACCGACAAACAGAGAGCCCTGACAAACGGGAAATCGTGGGCTAACGCGCGAAGTGCGGGCGGTCACTTGCTCGCTTGCAGCGAAACGATCAGCGGACAGCTCACTGTCCCTTGGCTCGCGCAACAGTCATCAACCAGCTGCGCCAAGACCGACTCGATCCGCTGAAGATCCGCGAGTTTCTCACGCACATCCTCAAGCTTCTGCTCGGCGAGCACACGCGCTTCGTCGCAGTGCGCGCCGTCGTCCAGTCGCAACAGTCCGGCCACTTCATCAAGGCTAAAGCCCAGCCGTTGCGCGGACTTCACGAATCTCACCCGTGCGACATCCGCCTCGCCATAGCGGCGAATGCTGCCGTAGGGCTTGTCCGGTTCGGGTAACAGCCCCTTGCGTTGATAGAACCGAATGGTTTCCACGTTAACCCCGGCTGCCTTGGCAAAGGCGCCGATGGTCAGGCTTTCCACCGCGTTGTGCATGCCGCTTGACCCCGTACCTAACTACGGAAATAACCTTAACCCATCGATCAACCACTCGGAAGGATGAACGTATGTCTGAATCGCGAAATGGGCGCGGTGCACTCCTCACTGGAGGTCTGGCGGCAATCCTCGCGTCCACGTGCTGCCTGGGGCCGCTGGTGCTGATCGCCTTGGGCTTCAGCGGTGCCTGGATCGGCAGCCTCACCGTTCTGGAACCTTACCGCCCGTTCTTCATTGGCGCGGCACTGGTTGCGCTGTTCTTCGCTTACCGGCGCATTTTCCGCCCGGCTCAAGTCTGCATACCCGGTGAGGTCTGCGCTGATCCCCAGGTAAGCACCATCTACAAGCTCGTTTTTTGGGTCGTGACGGCCTTGGTGCTGGTCGCGCTCGCTTTCCCCTACATCCTCCCCTTGTTCTACTAATCAGGAGTTGGTCATGAAAAAGCTGCTTGCCGCTCTCGCCCTCATTGCCGTGGTTTCCCCAGTGTGGGCCGCCTCCCAAATCATCACCCTGTCGGTGCCGGGCATGACCTGCGCCGCTTGCCCAATCACGGTGAAGAAAGCGCTGACCAAGGTCGAGGGCGTGACCAAGGCCGAGGTGAGTTATGAGAAGCGCGAAGCCATCGTCACCTTCGACGATGCCAAGACCAGTGCGCAGGCGCTGACCAAGGCGACAGAGGACGCCGGCTACCCGTCCAGCGTCAAGCAATAGGCGGGCATTCCGATGGCAAATTCTTTCAATCTGTTCACACGGATCGGTGACAAAGCCGGTTCCGTCGGCGTGCTGGTTTCCGCCATAGGTTGCGCCTCGTGCTTTCCCGCCCTTGCCAGCCTGGGCGCCACGATCGGACTGGGCTTTTTGAGCCAATGGGAAGGCCTGTTCATCACCACGCTGTTGCCGTTGTTTGCCGGCGTGGCTCTGCTCGTCAATGCCCTCGGCTGGTTCAGTCACCGGCAGTGGCGACGCGCTGCGCCTGGCCTGATCGGCCCGGCCCTGGTGCTGGTAGCGGTGTTTTTGATGCTGGCTCACGGCTGGCGGAGCGGCTGGCTGCTCTATATCGGCCTGGCCGTCATGTTTGGGGTGTCCATCTGGGACTTCGTGTCGCCCGCGCACCGCCGTTGCTCCCCGGCGTCCTGTCCGACGCCGCCAAACCAGTGAACCTGACAAGAGACGATTCAATGAGTAACGTTATGACCGAACTGAAAATCATTGGCATGACCTGCGCATCCTGTGTCGTGCATGTGAAAGAGGCCTTGGAGAAGATTCCGGGCGTGCATCGGGCGGATGTTTCCTACGCCAGTGGGAGGGCCGAATTGAAGGTCGACGAGGCCGTAAGCCGTGAACAAATGCAGGCCGCCGTCGAGGCCCTGGGGTATCGAGCGGCGTTCGAAGACATCACGCTACCTACCCGTCCCGGCCTGCTCGATAAGGCACGGGGCTGGCTGAGCGGTGGCACTGACGCCGGGAAAGAGGGTGACAGGCTTCACGTGGCGGTTATCGGCAGTGGTGGCGCCGCCATGGCGGCCGCGCTCAAGGCGGTAGAAAGGGGGGCCCGCGTCACCCTGATCGAGCGCGGCATCATCGGCGGCACCTGCGTCAACGTCGGCTGCGTGCCCTCCAAGATCATGATTCGCGCCGCGCACGTGGCCCATCTGCGCCGCGAAAGTCCGTTTGATGGCGGACTGCCCGCCACGCCGCCGCTTGTCTTGCGCGAACGGTTGCTCGCCCAGCAACAGGGTCGTGTCGACGAACTGCGCCACGCCAAGTACGAAGGCATTCTGGAAAGCACCCCAGCCATCACCGTGCTGCGTGGCTCCGCCCGCTTCCAGGACAGCCACACGCTCAGTGTGGAACTGGTCGAGGGGGGCGAGCGCATCGTGACCTTCGACCGCTGCCTGATTGCCACCGGCGCCAGTGCGGCCGTGCCGCCGATTCCCGGACTGCAAGATACCCCCTTTTGGAACTCGGAAAAGGCGCTGGCAAGCAGCAGTATTCCGCAACGGCTCGCCGTGATCGGCTCATCCGTGGTGGCCTTGGAGCTGGCGCAAGCCTTTGCCCGGCTGGGTAGCCGCGTCACCATCCTGGCGCGCAACTCGCTGTTCTTCCGTGAAGATCCGGCCATCGGCGCAGCGCTGACGGCGGCCTTCCGCCTGGAGGGCATCGAAGTGCTGGAACAGACGCAAGCCAGCCAGGTGGCCCATGCCAACGGCGAGTTCGTGCTGACCACCAAGCACGGTGAAGTGCGGGTCGACCAACTGCTCGTCGCCACCGGACGCACGCCCAACACCCACGGCCTGAACCTGGAAGCGGCCGGCGTGCAGCTGGATGAACGCGGTGCCATCCAGATCGACCAGGGCATGCGCAGCAGCAAAGCGGATATTTATGCGGCCGGCGACTGCACCAACCAGCCGCAGTTCGTCTATGTCGCGGCGGCGGCCGGCAATCGCGCGGCGATCAACATGACCGGCGGCGAGGCAATGCTCAATCTCGACACCATGCCGGCCGTGGTGTTCACCGATCCGCAGGTGGCCACCGTCGGCTTCAGCGAAGCGGAAGCGCACCAAGCCGGCCTCGAAACCGACAGCCGCACCTTGACCCTGGACAACGTGCCGCGCGCTCTGGCGAACTTTGACACACGGGGGTTCATCAAGCTGGTCGCCGAAACGGGCTCGGGCCGACTGCTGGGCGTGCAGGCAGTGACCCCGGAAGCGGGCGAGCTGATTCAGACGGCCGCCCTCGCCATCCGCGCCCGGATGACGGTGCAGGAACTAGCCGACCAATTGTTCCCCTACCTGACCATGGTCGAGGGCCTGAAGCTCGCGGCGCAAACCTTCAGTAAGGACGTGAAGCAATTGTCCTGCTGCGCCGGGTAAAGAATGCGAGGTGCAAACATGAACATTAAGACTAATGAACTCGGCAGGGGTGACAGCCTGCGCCAGACATGGCAGGTGATCAGCTTCTGGGGGCTGCCTGCCGTTGTCGCGACGCTAACCATTCTTCTGGCAGATCGACACCCCACGCTATTCCTGGCCGCAAGCGCCGCGCTGGCGGTGATGGGTGGCGCCTGCCTGGTCAATGCCGCACGCTGCCGCCGACTTCACTGCTACCTCACGGCGCCGTACTTCCTGTTGCTCGCGCTCGGCGGGCTGCTGGCTTATGGCTTCGACCCGCATGGCGAGCAGTTCTCCAGACTGTGGCTATTGCTGGCACTGGGGGCGGCACCCTTGCTCATCTGGCTGCCCGAGCGCCTGGCCGGCCGAAAGTACCTTGGCGCTCCAGGGTGCGGAGAAGGCCGGGAGTGTCGGTGATGTAGGCCCTCTCAGCAGCCCTGATTGGCCGGGAACGCTTCGGTCTCCGTAATAGTGCTGCGAGCCAAGGACGTTATGCGAGGACTCCGTGTGCTTTTCGGTTTCGCCTGCTCTTCCGAACAACCGAACGACTCCAGCCGACAACAGATGTGCACGCTCATGAAGTTCATTCAAAGTTTTTTGGGGCCTCGCGGCCCCAGGGACACGACATTCGAGGCGGGCAGCTAGTTGGCCGCATGGGGGTGGGTCGGACTGAAAAGCCCTGATTTAGGCTGCGAAGGACGAAAAATTGTTAGCGTAACAATATCGTTAAATATCAATATGTTATGCACTACTAACTGTTAGCGTCATTCAGATACAACGACGGCTGTGTCATCGCGCGCAGCGCGGATGCCAAGCCGCATGTCGCCATGGGAGAGCCCTACTTCAAGATACGGAACAAGCTTCAGCGCCTGGGTATTCGCGCGTTCTCCAGCAACTACGCGCTGTATTAAGTTAGGTGGAATGCTTTTGAGCTAGG
>NZ_KV819861.1:0-2069 GCF_001815235.1 Pseudomonas sp. HMSC065H01
GCAGCCAGCAACACCGGCGACCGCTCGGCAGCGTCGAACACCGGCGACTACTCGGCAGCCGAGGTCAGCGGCAAGGAATCCGTCGCCGCATCCCTGGGTATCGAAGGCCGCGCTCGCGCGTCTGCCGGCAGCGCCATCGTTCTCTGCCATCGCGACGACGAGGGGCGCCTCATCCATATCCGCGCCAGCAAGGTCGGGGAGAACGGCGTAGAGCCGGACACCTGGTACCAGTTGAATGCCGAGGGCGAGTTCGTCGAATTCGACGAGTGAGCTGCCATCGAACAGCGAACGAGTCTAGGGGCTAGCGCAGCCAGACCTGACGCATCCGGGGAAGCGCCCGGCGTTCGCTCCATTTGCCCTGATACGGCAAGAGAGGAATCCATGCCAACCCTTTTTGAGTTCGCAGCGCTGTTCGTTGTTCTGTTTCTGACTATTTATTGGTGAGGTGATAGATGAGTGAGTGGATCAAGTGTAGTGATCATCTACCAAACGTTGGCGACAAATGCCTGATCATGATCCCGGTATGTGGGCGATATGAAATAGAAGGAGCAACTTACGAGGGAGAAGGCGAATGGTTAGGCGCATGGTGCCAACGTAAAGGCGAAAGCCAATGTTACAAGGTCAAATACTGGATGCCGAGTCCAGAGCTTCCGCTGGAGAACAGCGTAAATATCGACTGGAAGAGCGCCCCGGAATGGGCATCGCATGCGCTGACTACTGGCCCGCTTTGGGATGGAATCGCCGATATGAACGGTAAGATCGATTTCGGGCAAGAAGGTTCGGACGGCAACCTCTACGACGGCCCCTACGAAGAAGCTTCCTGTGTATTTGTTATTGGAAATGATGCTTGGGTTGTTGTTTCAGTTCGACCAGTCAAACCAACCGCCTAACCGCGCCCTGGCGAATACACACACTGGAGGCAAGATGAGCGAGTGGAAAACGATTGATAGCGCTCCAAAGGATGGCACCAAGTTTCTTGGTTATTGCCCAGATTACGGCGTGAGAGAAACTCACATGCGAAAGTACACGGAGGGGAGTATCGGCTATGCGACATGGCAGCGCGGTGATGGCCCCCTGAACGCTGGGTGGGATTGGTTTGATACAATACATTCATCAATTTTAAACTGGCGCCCAACGCACTGGATGCCACTCCCAGCGCCTCCAGCCGACTGACTCCCAGGCAAGGACGCCACCCTTCAATGGGGATGCTCTACGGAGTGTTCGGCCAGACCAGAAATGGATGCTCGACAGACCTGGTAAAGAAGCAGCCGTATCCAGGCCATCCCCACCCTACCCCTCTTAGCCCGGCAAGTCCGGGCATTTTTTCGCCTGTATGACGACAGCGATTCGGAACGCTGCCGCATGCACGCGAACGCGAGGTGAGACATGAAAGAACTCGGATACGAGGAAGGCTCCATCTGCAACCGCGGCGGCTGCGAGGGAGTGATTGAGCTGGAGAGGGTCGAGAATTGCAGTTGCCATATTAGCCCTCCGTGTGCAGCGCATACGAGCGCGGACATGTGCTGTCCTGACTGCGGTTGGCGCGCGGCGGACGATCCGCTCTGTGTGCGCGAGATTCACACGATCATCCTAGACATTGGTGGATATGGGGCTTTCCTCGAAAGCAAGCCTCGGGTGCTTGACCCAACCAAAATCGACTGGACATGGGAACCGCATTCGGGCGCGTCAATGATCAAGAAGGGAGTTTTCCCCATCGGCACTTCGCGCGCCGAGGTTGAAAAAGCCGTGATCGGGACGTTTGGCGGCCGCTTCGAGTACTTCAACGAAGAGAAAGGCCAGTTCAAGTACATCGCCTACACCGACTGAGGTGAGAAATGAACACTGCATTGAAATACGCCCAGGAGCGCTGGGACAACGCGCTGCCGCCAGACGATGACGGCGACCGAGAGTATGTCACTGAGCAAGTCGGGAAGCTCCTGAACTGCGAGGACGGTGATTGCGTGCCGTTCCATGACCGGAAAGAGAGGCCCTTTATCGGGCCGGAGTTCACGGTCTACGGCTTTGCTGGATTCGTGCCCGAGTGGCTCGCCGAGGTAGACGGCAAAGAG
>NZ_KV819862.1:0-18526 GCF_001815235.1 Pseudomonas sp. HMSC065H01
TCGCGGGTTCGAGTCCCGTCCGCTGCGCCATTCACTTCCCCTCCCGAGTTCACCACCCCGAACTCGCCGTCTTCCACCAGAAGGCGGGCAGCCTGGCTGCAACAAGAGGAAGTCGCTTTACCGGGCATCTTGCCCAGCCGACGCGCAGCGGTAGTTCAGTCGGTTAGAATACCGGCCTGTCACGCCGGGGGTCGCGGGTTCGAGTCCCGTCCGCTGCGCCATACATCTTCACCACGCCGAGGCGGGGTGAGCCACGAAGAAAGCGGCCAATGGCCGCTTTTTTCGTTTCCGTCGTCCCCTGCGCCTTCCGTTTTCTCCTTGTTTGCCGGATTTCCTGCTCCGTCGGTCCGCGCGCGGTAATCCCGCTGTCATCTTCCTCGTCTACAGCTGAAAGACACAGACGAACGAAAGGTGATCCGCGATGGACGACTACCAGGAAGAACTGCTGGAGCAGCATGCCGCCGAATGCGATCTGCCAGAGCCGGCGGACGACGCCACCGAGATGTGATCAGGCGCTCTGTCGCTGGGCGCGGCGGAATTCGCCGGGCGTCTGCCCGCTCCAGCGCTTGAAGGCGCGCTGGAAGGCTTCCGCCGAGGCGAAGCCGAGCAGGTAGGCGATTTCGCCGAAAGCCAGGTCGGTCTCGCGGATGTAGACCATCGCCAGGTCGCGGCGGGTGTCGTTGAGGATGCTGCGGAACTGGGTGCCTTCCTCGGCCAGCTTGCGCCGCAGGGTCCAGGTCGGCAACTTGAGGCGCGCGGCGATTTCCTCGAGGTCCGGTTCGCGACCATTGAGCATCGGCCCCAGCAGGCGGCTGACGCGCTCGCGCCAACTGCGGGTGCGGGTCAACTGCTCCAGTTCGCGGTTGCAGAGTTCCAGCATCTGGCTCCAGGTGCTCGGACAGTGCTCGGCATTCGCCAGGGCCAGGCTGGCCTGGCTCAGGCGCAACTGGTTGGTCGGCGCGCCGAATTCCACCGGGCAGCCGAAGAATGCCTCGTAGCGCTCGGCCCAAGGCGGCGCTGGATATTCGATCTCCACCCGCTCCGCTTTCAACGGCTGCCTTGCCAGGGCGCCGAGATGGCTGATCCAGCCTGCCAGCACCGAATCGACGACGAAGCGGTTATAGGCGTTATAAGGGCTGATCGAATAGAAGCGCAGCCAGGCGCCGCCGGCGTCTTCCACCAGGCTCGACTGGCCCCGGTAGTTCTGCGCGTAAAGCGGTTCCAGGTGGATCATTGCCCGCGCGGCGGCGCGCAGGTTGGGCGCCTGGGCGACGCTGACGCCGGCCAGGCCCATCTGTCCGAGACGGCTCAGGCGGCCCATCTGCAGGCCAAGGGCGGGGTCGCCGCTGAGCTGTATGGCGGCATGGCCGAGGCGCATGTAGCGAGGGATCGACAGGCGCGCCCCGGGTTCGGCCAGGCGCCGCTGGTCGAGGCCGTACTGCTCGAGCAGTGCTGCGGGCTCGACGCCGGCGGCGAGCAGGGCGTCGGCCAGCGCCTGGACGAAGCCGACCGAGAGGTCGCCGAGGCGAACCCGGGGCGCGCTCATAGCCAGAGATTGACCAGTTGCGCACCGCCGCCGGGATTGGCCTGGCGCATGCCCTGCGACGAACCGAGCAGGCTCTGGCCGTCTTCGGTGACGTTCCACAGGCGGCTATGGGCGAAGGCCACGGCGGCGCCGCGCGCACCGCTGGCCAGCAGGCGCTCGCCGACCGCCAGGTGCTGCCAGGCCTCGGCGTTGCTCAGGCTGTTCGGCGCCAGGCGTACGTCGCCGGGAACCAGCTCCGCATCGAAGCCGGGCCAGGGCTGCTGCCAGCGACCGCTCTGGTTCAGGGCGGCGGGGATCGCCAGCAGTTCGACGCGCTGTTCGACCAGGGTGGCGTAGGTGTCCGGGTACCAGCTGTCGGTGCCGATCAGCACGCCCAGGCGTCCTGCCGGCGTATCCAGCACCTGCAGGCGCTCGCCGCGACCGTTGTTGAGGTAGCTCAGTTCGTGGCGGGTCGGGAACACCTTGCGTTGCGGCTGGCCGAGCGGCCGGCCGTCGGGACCGAAGGTCAGGCTGACGTTGTACAGCTGGCCGGTGCCGGGACGCAGCTCGCCGTCCTCGACCTCGGGGTCGGGCAGGACGATGGAGCCGGCGACCACCGTCACCTTGAAATCATGGGCGAGCCCGCCGAACAGGGTCTGGTAGTCGTGGGCCATGTCCACCGCCTTCATCCGGAACAGGGTGTCGGTGAGACGCTGATCGCCGCGCGCGGTGATCCAGCCGCGCGCCACCTTCAGTGGGTTGCTCGCGGCCATCCAGTCCATCGCCGTGGGCCAGTCGGCAGCGGCGTAGACCTCGGGCTTCTCGCCGCTGGCCACCAGCCAGGTGCCGACATGCTCGGGGAACACCACCACCGTGCGCTCGTTGAGCAGGCCCTGGCGGCGGGCATTTTCCAGGTAGGCGTGGAATTTCAGTTGCAACCGTTCGGCGCTCTGGTAGTCCGGCGTGAACAGTTCCGGCTGGACCGCCAGCAGGTTGCCGCGCTCGCCGGGCTGGCCCTGGACCACGCTGACCTGGCTGCGCAGGTCGGACAGGTAGTGGCCTACCGGGCGGCGTTCGGCCCAGCCGGCGTAGGCGGCGAAGAGGGTGATGAGGATCAGGAAGATCAGCTTGCGCATGCGGGTCTCCAAGGCAGCCCACAGGGTAGGGGAGTGGCGTCGGCTTGCCAAGCATCCCTGTGCATTCCGATCAGTAACTTGTCATTTAGGATCATTGAGCGCTCCGGTGGCGCTCCTTAGAGTCGTCGCCATACCGACCGCTGCCCGTCCCGCGCATTGCGCCCGAGGCCGCGGCATATCCGTGAACGCGTTTCGCCCGATGTGGAGACCCCCGATGACCGCCGCCGTTCCCTATCCGCACCTGCTCGCCCCGTTGGACCTCGGCTTCACCACCCTGCGCAACCGCACCCTGATGGGGTCCATGCACACTGGCCTGGAAGAGAAGCCGCAGGGCTTCGAGCGCATGGCGGCGTACTTCGCCGAACGCGCCCGCGGTGGCGTCGGCCTGATGGTCACCGGCGGCATCGGCCCGAACGAGGAGGGCGGCGTGTATTCCGGCGCGGCCAAGCTGAGCACGCCGGAAGAGGCGGAGAAGCACAGGATCGTGACCCAGGCGGTGCATGAGGCGGGTGGCAAGATCTGCATGCAGATCCTGCATGCCGGCCGCTACGCCTACAGTCCGAAGCAGGTGGCGCCGAGCGCGATCCAGGCGCCGATCAATCCGTTCAAGCCCAAGGAACTCGACGAGGAAGGCATCGAGAAGCAGATCGCCGACTTCGTCAACTGCGCCAGCCTGGCCCAGGTCGCCGGCTACGACGGCGTCGAGATCATGGGATCGGAAGGCTACTTCATCAACCAGTTCCTCGTGCAGCACACCAACCAGCGCACCGACCGCTGGGGCGGCAGCTACGAGAACCGCATGCGCCTGCCGGTGGAGATCGTCCGCCGGGTGCGCGAGGCGGTGGGGCCGAACTTCATCATCATCTATCGCCTGTCGATGCTCGACCTGGTCGAGGGCGGCAGCAGCTGGGACGAGATCGTGCTGCTGGCGAAGGCCGTCGAGAAGGCCGGCGCGACCCTGATCAATACCGGCATCGGCTGGCACGAGGCGCGCATCCCGACCATCGCCACCAAGGTACCGCGCGCGGCCTTCACCAAGGTCACCGCCAAGCTGCGCGGCGAGGTCGGCATCCCGCTGATCACCACCAACCGCATCAACACTCCCGAGGTGGCGGAGAAGGTCCTGGCCGAGGGCGATGCCGACATGGTCTCCATGGCCCGGCCGTTCCTCGCCGACCCGGATTTCGTCAACAAGGCCGCCGCCGGCCACGCCGAACGGATCAACACCTGTATCGGCTGCAACCAGGCCTGCCTCGACCACACCTTCGGCGGCAAGCTGACCAGTTGCCTGGTCAACCCGCGCGCCTGCCACGAAACCGAGCTGAACTACATCCCCACCACCAGGCCGAAGAAGATCGCCGTGGTCGGCGCCGGCCCGGCCGGCCTGGCCGCCGCCACCGTGGCCGCCGAGCGTGGGCACCGGGTCAGCCTGTTCGACGCCGCCGGCGAGATCGGCGGGCAGTTCAACGTGGCCAAGCGGGTTCCCGGCAAGGAAGAGTTCCACGAGACCCTGCGCTACTTCCGCAACAAGCTGGAGAGCACCGGTGTCGAACTGCACCTGAACCGCCGGGTCGACGTGGACGACCTGGTCGCGGGCGGCTACGACGAGATCGTCCTCGCCACCGGCATCGTTCCGCGCACACCGGCGATCCCCGGCATCGAGCATCCGAAGGTGATCAGCTACCTGGATGCGATCCTCGAGCGCAAGCCGGTGGGTGGCAAGGTGGCGGTGATCGGCGCCGGCGGCATCGGCTTCGACGTCTCCGAATTCATCACCCATGCCGGTCCGTCCACCAGCCTGGAGCGCGAGGCGTTCTGGAAGGAGTGGGGGATCGATACTCGCCTGGAAGCCCGCGGCGGCATCGCCGGGGTCAAGGCCGAGGTGCATCCGGCGGCGCGCCAGGTGTTCCTCCTGCAACGCAAGAAGAGCAAGGTCGGCGACGGCCTCGGCAAGACCACCGGCTGGATCCATCGCGCCGGCCTGAAGAACAAGCAGGTGCAGATGGTGAATGCCGTGGAGTATCTCGGGATCGACGACGCCGGCCTGCATATCCGCGTTGCCGAGGGCGAGCCGCAGGTGCTGCCGGTGGATACCGTGATCGTCTGCGCCGGCCAGGACCCGCTGCGCGAGTTGCAGGACGGCCTGCTGGCGGCCGGCCAGAGCGTGCACCTGATCGGTGGCGCCGACGTCGCCGCCGAGCTGGATGCCAAGCGCGCCATCAACCAGGGTTCGCGCCTGGCCGCCGAACTCTGAGAGCCTTTCCGCGATCTGTTGCGTAGCGGAGAAACTGCGTTGAAAACGGCTTTTCTCCAGCTCGCACAGGTTCTGCGTATCGCCCCTGTCCGCCCTCGTCGGCGCGGCGGGGCGCTGTGCACCGGTTCGGTGAACGGTGGCGCTCTGCCACGGTGATCTCCGTCCGCTCAAAACCCGACCGCTTCACAATTTCCCCTACC
Organism: Pseudomonas sp. HMSC065H01; assembly: GCF_001815235.1. NCBI lineage: Bacteria > Pseudomonadati > Pseudomonadota > Gammaproteobacteria > Pseudomonadales > Pseudomonadaceae > Pseudomonas > Pseudomonas sp. HMSC065H01. The sequence goes on from NZ_KV819862.1 coordinate 5,116, forward strand.
GCTCGGCGGGCCGTCCGGCATCGCCCGGGTGTCTGCCAACCCAGTCACATTGCCCGCGACATTTTTTCCCCTAGACTTGCCCGAACAACGAGATAGCGCCTGTTTTTCAGGTGACATGCCAGATGGGTACTGCCGGATGCGGGCCGCCTCGCCAGGCGTTCGAGGGTTAGCGATGAGCATGCAGAAAAAGCCACAGATGGCGGAGGCCGTGCTGTTCTTCAACGACAGCGGCGTCTGCAAGGAAATGCTGTATCCCGAATTCGAGGCGCTGCTCGATGGCCTGGTGCGCATGCCGGAATACGCCGACCGGCAGATGCACCTGGCCTATGTGTTGATCAATCCGCGCCTGCAGGCGCGGGCGGCGGTGTTCTTCTATCTCGATTTCGACGAGCAGGGCGGCGCCGACACCGGCTGGAACCTGCCTCTGCGCAACCTCGCCGAACGCGCCGGACGCGGCCCCGACATGGGCGGCGGGCCGATCCGCCTGGCCTGTCGCAGCCAGTGCCCGGTGTCCTGGCACCAGATGCACCTCTGGGACCCGGAGAGCAGCGCCGGACGCAACCATTTCGTGCTCATCCGCGACGCGCTCAGGCGCAACCAGCTGGGCCTGCTGGTGGACGAAGAGCCTGCCGCGGTGGAGCCGCAGCGGCTGCAGATGGCCGCCGAAGAGCAATGGTACGCCGCCGGTCCCGCCGCCCCGAAGGCACCGCCCGCGGAGCCTCCGCGCAAGCAGGAGGACGAGCAGGCGGCGCGCCTGGCGCAACTGGTCAAGCAGCAGCGACAACAGCTCGCCGCCCTGGCCCGGCAGCAGGAGCAGCGCCTGGCCGGGCTCGCCCGGCAGCACGAAGAGGAACTGGCCAGGCGCGAACAGGACGCCCGCGGGCAACTGGACATCCTGCGCAGCGAAGTGCTCAGCCTGCAACAGGCCCTGGAACGGCAGGCGCGGGAGAACGCCGAATTGCAGCAGCGTCTGCTGGAGCAGGGCGAGCAGTTCCAGCGCAACCGCGAGGAACTGACCCGGCAACTGCGTTTCATCGAGAACCAGGGGCGCAACGAGACCGACCTGCTGCGCTCGGAGTTCGCCGACGAACTGGAGGCTCGGGTGGCGGCGGCGGTGGCCGGCTACAAGGAGCAGGTCTCGATCCGCGACGTCGAACTGGCCTACCGCAACGAGCTGGACCAGCAACTGGAGCAGGAACTGGCCGAGCTGCGCGCCGAGCGCGACCGTCTGGCCGCCCAGGGGCCGGAGCAACTGCTAGAGCGTCTATCCGGCCAGGGCGTGGTATTCGTCGCCTACCATCCCGGCGCCGGGCACCTGACCATCCCCTTGCAGGACATCCCGCGTTACCAGGACAATCCGCTGGCCTACGCGGCGGCCAAGTGCTTCGTCTCCGAGAGCCAGTACCGCCAGTGGCTGGACCACTTCCAGCAGCCGCGCTGCGAGGCGCTGCTGCCCGGCGGCGAACGCTGCAACCTGCCGCTCGACCGGGTCGACAACCCGGCGCGCTTCGTCGCCGGCGACACCAACTGCTGCGCCCGGCACAAGACCACGGGGCGCCTGCGCACCGTGAGCTGACTTCTTGCCGTTTCCCCACTGGTCACCGCATACACCCTTGCAGCGTCTCGAACTCGACTGGCTGCAACGGGCCGGGGTCGAACTGGCGCTGCTGCGCCTGGACCAGGCCGATCCGCTGATCTCCGGCAACAAGGGGTTCAAGCTCGCGCCACACCTGGCGCTGGCCCGCGAGCAGGGGCTGGACGGCCTGATCAGCCTCGGCGGCGCCCACTCCAACCACCTGCACGCGCTGGCCGGCGCCGGCGCGCGTTTCGATTTCCGTTGCGTCGGCCTGTTGCGCGGACACGAAGTCGATACGCCGACGGTGCGCGACCTGCGCAGTCTCGGCATGGAACTGCACTGGCTCGGCTACGGTGGCTATCGCCAGCGGCATGCCGCCGGCTTCTGGCTTCCCTGGCGGGAACGTTACCCAGGTTTGCTGCCGGTCGCCGAGGGCGGTGGCGGGCTGCTGGGCGCGCGCGGTTGCATCGGACTGGTGGAGCGCATAGCGACCCAGTTGCCGACGCTCGGCTGGGACGATTACGACGCGATCTGGGTGGCCGCCGGTACCGGTACGACACTGGCCGGCCTGGTGCTCGGCGAGGCTGGGCGGCATCCCGTGGTGGGCGCGCTGGCGGTGCCGGAGGACCACGGCGTCGCCGCCCAGGTCGCGGCGACCCTTGCCGAGGCGGGCTGGGCCGATACCGGCTATCGCCTGCTGGACGCCAGCCGTGGCGGTTTCGCCTGTCTCGATGGGAGGTTGGCGCGGTTCATCGTCGAGTTCGAGACGGCCAGCGGCGTCGCCCTCGAACCGCTGTACACCGGCAAACTGCTGCTCGCCCTGCGCGAGGCCGTGGAGAGCGGCGCGGTGGCTCGCGGCAGCCGGCTGGTGGCGCTGCACAGCGGAGGCCTGCAGGGCCGCCGGGCATTGCAGGAGCGTTTGCTGGCGTTGCTCTGATCAGGCATCCGCGGCCTGGCGCGCGCTACCCCACAGGCTGAGCCCCGGTGGCCAGTCGTCGCTGGCCAGGAACAGGCGCTCGGCCTCTACCCAGTAGCCGTCGCGCGGCACCACCCTTACCAGCATTTGCGGACGTGCCTCGTCGGCGAAGGCGATGTTCCAGCAAGCGCCGTCGCGCGGTGGGTCGAGCGGGTCCTGCCGCCGCATGGCCGGCGCCAGCCAGTGCTCGCGCGACAGATGCAGCCAATGCTGCCCGGTCTGCGGTCCGGCCAGGCTGGCCAGGTACGCCGGCCAGTCGCGCTGGCGGAGCCAGCGGCCACGCAGATGCCGTGGCTCGATGTCGGCGGGCAGGCTGCCCGGCCCGGGCCAGGGATGGAACAGGTAGCCGCTCAGCCACAATGCGGAAACGGCCGATTCGGCGCCATGGGCGGCCAGCACCTGGCGACCCTCGCGGGTCGCCGCCAGCGGCAACTGGTGTCGGCAGAGGTGTTCCAGCTTGCGTGACAGGCGGTCCTGGCCGCCGGGCCCGAGCCAGTCGCCGGGGCCGGACTGGGGCCCCAGGTAGAGTTTGATCGCCAGTTCCAGGTGGTGGATGCCGTCGTCGTCCCGCAGCAGCAGGTCGAGTTCGCCAAGGGTATGCCCGCCGTCGCGCACCGGCAGGTTGGCGGCGATCAGGCGCACGTCCGGGGCTTGTTCCAGGGCGAATTGCCAGAGATGTTCGTAGTACAGGCCGAGACGCTGCCGTGGCCACTGCGCGAGCCAGGCGGCGAGGTGCTGCGGCTGTCGCTCCTGTTCGCGCAACCAGGCGGCCAGGCGCTCTGGCTCCTGGCGCCAGCGGCTGGCGGCGAGCGGATGGCGCTGCGGCTCCGGAGTCCGGCGCAGCAACGGCGGGGCGAGCAGGGTCCAGGCCAGGTCGCGGACGGCCGGGTGGTGCAATTCGTCGAGCAGTTCGGTCAGCAGCGTCATACCCTGAGGTTAGCCGGGTTGCGCCACTCGCGGCGATTTCCCGTACATGCGCGGGTTTGCCGCTGTCCGCGGCTTTCGCCCATAATCCGCTCTATCCCGCCCGCCAGCTTTTCGCAGGAACCGCATGGAACCCTTTCGCAATATCGGCATCATCGGCCGCCTCGGCAGCACCCAGGTGCTGGACACCATTCGCCGGCTGAAGAAATTCCTGATCGATCGCCACCTGCATGTGATCCTCGAGGACACCATCGCCGAAGTCCTGCCCGGACACGGCCTGCAGACCTGCTCGCGGAAGATCATGGGCGAGATCTGCGACCTGGTGGTGGTGGTCGGCGGCGATGGCAGCATGCTCGGCGCGGCCCGCGCGCTGGCCCGGCACAAGGTGCCGGTGCTGGGGATCAACCGCGGCAGCCTGGGCTTCCTCACCGACATCCGCCCGGATGAACTGGAGGCCAAGGTCGGCGAGGTGCTGGACGGCCAGTACATCGTCGAAAGCCGCTTCCTCCTCGATGCCCAGGTGCGTCGCGGTATCGACTCGATGGGGCAGGGCGATGCGCTCAACGACGTGGTCCTGCACCCGGGCAAGTCGACCCGGATGATCGAGTTCGAGCTGTATATCGACGGCCAGTTCGTCTGCAGCCAGAAGGCCGACGGCCTGATCGTCGCCACGCCCACCGGTTCCACCGCCTACGCGCTGTCCGCCGGCGGTCCGATCATGCATCCGAAGCTGGATGCCATCGTCATCGTGCCGATGTACCCGCACATGCTTTCCAGCCGCCCGATCGTGGTGGACGGCAACAGCGAGCTGAAGATCGTCGTGTCGCCGAACATGCAGATCTACCCGCAGGTCTCCTGCGACGGGCAGAACCATTTCACCTGCGCCCCCGGCGATACTGTGACGATCAGCAAGAAGCCGCAGAAGCTGCGCCTGATCCACCCCATCGACCACAACTACTACGAGATCTGCCGGACCAAGCTCGGCTGGGGCAGCCGCCTGGGCGGAGGCGACTGATGCAACTCGACCCCGGACGTGGCTACGACCTGATCGGCGATGTCCACGGCTGCGCGCATACCCTGGACCGCCTCCTCGACCTGCTCGGCTACCGCCTGCAGGGCGGCGTCTGGCGCCATCCGCGGCGCCAGGCGCTGTTCCTCGGCGACATCGTCGACCGCGGCCCGCGCATCCGCGAGGCCCTGCACCGGGTGCACGCGATGGTCGACGCCGGCGAGGCGCTGTGCATCATGGGCAACCACGAATTCAACGCGCTCGGCTGGAGCACCCCGGCGGCGCCCGGCAGCGGCCGCCAGTACGTCCGCGAGCATACGCCGCGGCATACCCGGCTGATCAAGGAGACCCTCGAGCAGTTCGAGGGCCACGACGCCGACTGGCGCGACTTCCTCGGCTGGTTCCAGCAACTGCCGCTGTTCCTCGATGCCGGGCGCTTCCGCATGGTCCATGCCTGCTGGGACGGCGAGCTGATCGCGACCCTGCGCCGGCAGTTCCCCGACGGGCGGATCAGCGAAGCCTTCCTGCAGGAGTCGGCGGAGCCCGGCAGCTTCGCCGACCTGGCCTGCAACCGTCTGCTGCGCGGCACCGACATGCGCCTGCCGCACGGTGCCACCCTGACCAGCAGCGATGGCTATACGCGCGCCTTCTTCCGCACCAAGTTCTGGGTCGAGGACGAGGCGCCGCGCACCTACGGCGATATCGTCTTCCAGCCCGACGCGTTGCCCGAAGCGATCGCCCGCGAGCCGCTCAGCGAGGAGCAGAAGTCCAGCCTGCTGACCTACGGCGCCGACGAACCGCTGTTGTTCGTCGGCCACTACTGGCGACGCGGCACGCCGGCGCCGATCCGGCCGAACCTGGCCTGCCTGGACTACAGCGCGGTGATGTACGGCAAGCTGGCGGCCTACCGCCTGGATGAGGAAACCCGCCTGGACCGGCACAAGTTCGTCTGGGTCGAAGTGAAGCGGCCGGAGGCTGACGAGTGAGCGCGGTGCAGGTCCTGAAGTTTCCCCTCTCGGTCGACCTGGCCGGCTTCGTCGGCCTGCTGCGGCGTCTGAACGTGCCGCACCGGGTCAGCGAGGAATCCGGCCAGCAGGTCCTCTGGGTGCCCGACGAGCGGCTCGCCGAGCAGGTCCGCGAGTTGTACCGGCGTTATCCCGAAGGCGATCCGCAGGCGACCCTGGAGGCCGCGCCGCGACCGGCGGGGCAGGGTTTCGTCCGGCAACTGCGGATGAGCCCGATGACCGCCGCGGTGTTGCTGCTGACCTTCGTCGTCGCCGCTGTCACCTACCTTGGCGACAACTTCGCGACGATGCGCTGGCTGACCTTCCAGGACTTCCGTATCCAAGGCCAGTACGCGCTGTTCACGCCGTTGGCCGAGAGCCTGGCGGCGGGTCAATGGTGGCGGCTGTTCACGCCGATGCTGATCCACTTCGGCTGGCTGCACCTGGCGATGAACGCCATGTGGTTCTGGGAGCTGGGCCGGCGCATCGAATTCCGCCAGGGCGGCCCGATGCTGCTCGGCCTGACCCTGCTGTTCGGCCTGGTGTCCAACGTGGTGCAGTACGCGGTGAGCGGCGCCAGCCTGTTCGGCGGGTTGTCCGGGGTGCTCTATGGCCTGCTCGGGCACTGCTGGATCTTCCAGTACCTGGCGCCGAACCAGGCCTATCGCCTGCCCAGGGGCGTCGTGGCGATGATGCTGATCTGGCTGCTGGTGTGCCTGTCCGGGGTGATCGACCTGCTCGGCTTCGGCTCCATCGCCAACGGCGCGCACGTTGGCGGGCTGCTGGTCGGTTGCCTCAGCGGTTTGCTGGGCGGCCTGCTGGCGCGGCGTCGCCGTTGAGCGAGGGGCTGCGGCAGCTTCGATGTGCGCCGCCGGCCCCGGCCCGGTAGAATGGCCGGTACGCCTTTTCACCGGAGCCGGCCATGTCGTCCTTCAATCAAGCGATCGAGAACATCACTCCTGAGATCTACCAGAACCTCAAGCTGGCCATCGAGATCGGCAAGTGGCCGGACGGCCGCAAGCTGACCCAGGAGCAGAAGGAACTCTGCCTGCAGGCGGTGATCGCCTGGGAGCTGCAGAACCTCCCCGAGGAGGAGCGCACCGGCTACATGGGCCCGCAGCACTGCTCCTCGCATTCCGACGAGCCGATCCCGAACATCCTGTTCAAGTCGGACTCCGTGCACTGATGGAAGAAATCGCCCGCGGCGCGCTGAGCAAGATGACGGCGCGCCTGGAAAGCAATGCTCCCGTGCAATACGCCTTCCGCCTCGACGACCGCGAAGTCGCGGTGAACCCGCTGATCGGCCGGCCGCTGCGCCTGGAGTACCTCGGCAGCATCTTCTGCACCCATTGCGGCCGCAAGACGAAGAAGAGTTTCAGCCAGGGCTATTGCTATCCCTGCTTCACCCGGCTGGCGCAGTGCGACAGTTGCATCGTCAGCCCGGAGAAGTGCCACTACGAGCAGGGCACCTGCCGCGAACCGGAGTGGGGCGAGCGGTTCTGCATGACCGATCACGTGGTGTACCTGGCCAACTCCTCCGGGGTGAAGGTCGGCATCACCCGCGCCAGCCAGATTCCCACCCGCTGGATCGACCAGGGCGCGCGCCAGGCGCTGCCGATCCTGCGCGTGGCCACCCGCCAGCAGTCCGGCCTGGTGGAAGACCTGCTGCGCAGCCAGGTCGCCGACCGCACCAATTGGCGGGCCATGCTCAAGGGCGAAGCCGAGCCGGTCGACCTGGCGGCAGTCCGCGAGCAGTTGTTCGACCAGTGCGCCGACGGCCTGCGCGAATTGCAGCAACGTTTCGGCCTGCAGGCGATCCAACCGGTTATCGACCTCGATCCGCTCGAGATCGCCTACCCGGTCGAGGCCTACCCGAGCAAGGTCGCCAGCCTCGACCTGGAAAAAACGCCTATCGTCGAAGGCACGCTTCGCGGTATCAAGGGCCAGTACCTGATCCTCGACACCGGGGTGATCAACATTCGCAAATACACGGCCTACCAGATCGCCGTGCATCACTGAGCAGAAGGGCCACAAGCCATGCGCACCGAGCAACCGAAAGTCATCCACCTCAAGGACTATCAGGCGCCGGACTACCTGATCGACGAGACCCACCTGAAGTTCGAACTGTTCGAAGACCACAGCCTGGTACACGCCGAGCTGAAGCTGCGGCGCAACCCCGAGCGCGGCGCCGGCCTGCCGCCGCTGTTGCTGCATGGCCAGCAACTGGAGCTGCTGGCGCTCGAACTGGACGGCCAGGCGCTCGGCGCGGACGACTACCAGCTGGACGACGAGCAGCTCGGGGTGCAACCGCGGCAGGCCGAATTCGTCCTCAGGAGCACGGTGCGTATCCATCCGGAGAGCAACACCGCGCTGGAAGGCCTGTACAAGTCCGGCAAGATGTTCTGCACCCAGTGCGAGGCCGAGGGTTTCCGCAAGATCACCTATTACCTCGACCGTCCCGACGTGATGAGTCGCTTCACCACCACCGTCAGCGCCGAACAGCAGCGCTACCCGGTGCTGCTCTCCAACGGCAACCCGGTGGCCAGCGGTTCCGAAGGCAACGGCCGGCACTGGGCGACCTGGGAAGACCCGTTCAAGAAGCCGGCCTACCTGTTCGCCCTGGTCGCCGGCGACCTCTGGTGCGTCGAGGACAGCTTCCGCACCATGAGCCAGCGCGACGTGGCGCTGCGCATCTACGTCGAGCCGGAGAACATCGACAAGGTCCAGCACGCCATGGACAGCCTGAAGAAGTCGATGCGCTGGGACGAGGAGGTCTACGGCCGCGAATACGACCTGGACATCTTCATGATCGTCGCGGTCAACGACTTCAACATGGGCGCGATGGAGAACAAGGGCCTCAACATCTTCAACTCCAGTTGCGTCCTGGCCCGCGCCGAAACCGCCACCGACGCCGCCCACCAGCGGGTCGAGGGCGTGGTGGCGCATGAGTATTTCCACAACTGGTCGGGTAACCGGGTCACCTGCCGCGACTGGTTCCAGCTGTCGCTCAAGGAGGGCTTCACCGTATTCCGCGACTCGGAGTTCTCCGCCGACATGAACTCGCGCACGGTCAAGCGCGTCGAGGACGTCGCCTTCCTGCGCACCAACCAGTTCGCCGAGGACGCCGGGCCGATGGCGCATCCGGTGCGCCCCGACTCGTTCATCGAGATTTCCAACTTCTACACCCTGACCGTCTACGAGAAGGGCTCGGAAGTGGTGCGGATGATCCACACCCTGCTCGGCGCCGAAGGCTTCCGCAAGGGCTCGGACCTGTACTTCCAGCGCCACGACGGCCAGGCGGTGACCTGCGACGATTTCGTCAAGGCCATGGAAGACGCCAATGGCGTCGACCTGACCCAGTTCAAGCGCTGGTACAGCCAGTCCGGCACTCCGCGCCTGGCGGTGGAAGGCGAGTACGACGCCGCCGCCCGCCGCTACACCCTGACGGTGCGCCAGAGCTGCCCGCCGACTCCCGGCCAGCCGAGCAAGGAACCCTTCGTCATCCCGCTGGAGCTGGGTCTGCTCGACGGCCAGGGCCACGAACTTCCGCTGCGCCTGGAAGGCGAGGCCGTGGCCCAGGGCGGCAACCGCGTGCTGGCGGTGACCGAGGCCGAGCAGCGCTTCGTCTTCGTCGAGGTGCCGGAGCAGCCGCTGCCATCGCTGCTGCGCGGCTTCTCCGCGCCGGTGAAACTGAGCTTCCCCTACAGCCGCGACCAGTTGCTGTTCCTCATGCAGCACGACAGCGACGGCTTCAACCGCTGGGAGGCCGGCCAACAGCTTTCGGTGCAGGTCCTGCAGGAGCTGATCGGCCAGCACCAGCGCGGCGAGCAACTGGTACTCGACCCGCGCCTGATCGAGGCCTACCGCACCCTCCTGGCGGACGAGGCGCTGGACCAGGCGATGGTCGCCGAGATGCTCTCGCTGCCCAGCGAGGCCTATCTCACCGAGATCAGCGAAGTCGCCGATGTCGACGCGATCCATGCCGCCCGCGAATTCGCCCGCCAGCGTATCGGCGAAGCGCTGTTCGAGCCGCTGTGGCAGCGTTACCAGGCCAACCGCAAGATTTCCCGTGACACCGCCTACCTCGCCGAGGCCTCGCACATAGCCCGGCGCAGCCTGCAGAACATCGCGCTGTCCTACCTGTCGCTGTCGGGCCGGGAGGAAATCCTCGCCGCCTGCCTGGAGCAGTACGAAGGCTGCGACAACATGACCGAGCGCCTGACCGCCCTGGCGGTGCTGGTCAACTCCGGCTTCGAGGCGGAGAAGGGCAAGGCCCTGGCCATGTTCGCCGATTACTTCAAGGATGACCCGCTGGTGATGGACCAGTGGTTCAGCGTGCAGGCCGGCTCGCCGCTGCCGGGCGGGCTGGAGCGGGTCCAGGCGCTGATGCAGCACCCGGCCTTCACCCTGAAGAACCCGAACAAGGTGCGCGCGCTGATCGGCGCGTTCGCCAACCAGAACCTGGTCAACTTCCATCGTCCTGACGGCGCCGGCTATCGCTTCCTCGCCGACCAGGTGATCGTGCTCAACGCACTCAACCCGCAGATCGCCTCGCGCCTGCTGGTGCCGCTGACCCGCTGGCGCAAGTACGACGAGGCGCGGCAGGCGCTGATGCGCGGCGAGCTGGAACGCATCCTGGCCTCCGGCGAATTGTCCAGCGACGTCTACGAAGTGGTGAGCAAGAGCCTGGCCTGATCCGCCAGCTTCGCCCGGAAGAGGGTGTTACTGGCCACTGGCTGGTAACGCCCTTTGTTACTTCTGGGAATCGCTTCACTGTTTTCCATTGATGGAGTCCGCTTAATCGTGTTTCGCGAACCTCCCTGCGCAGGCTCTGCGAAGGGACTTTTCGCGCCACCGGCGAAATTCGCCTGGCGCGTTTTGTCGGACACTTCCTGTTTTCTGGTCAGTGAATGAACAGTCATCCCGCAGGAAGTCCTGTTTTTTTCGCAATCCATTGAATTGCCTGGAGGATTCCGTTGAATTGGCATCCCGGTTGCACTGCCTCGTCGCGCGGTTCCCTTTCGTCGATGCTAGGCCGGTGACGCCGCGACCACCCATAACAAGGCCGCAGAGAAACGGCCGAACGGCGAACCGCCCGCAGTGGCGGCGCCCAACGCATGACCACATGGAGTGAGTTCCCGATGTACATCCCCAACCGCCAGCCCCGGCTGCGCTCCGCGCCGGCCCGGGCCGGCTTCGCCTTCGCCGGGCTGCTGCCGCTGCTGGGCGGCCAGGCCCAGGCCGTCGAATTCAGCTTCCTCGACAACGAGGTGTCCGGTTCGCTCGACACCACCCTGTCCTACGGCACCCTGTGGCGGGTGCAGGGGCAGGACAAGAGCAACAACGACATCAACACCAACGACGGCAACCGCAACTTCGATACCGGCCTGGTTTCCGAGGTCTACAAGATCACCTCGGACCTGGAGGCGACCTGGCGCAACTATGGCGTGTTCATCCGCGGCACGGCGTTCTATGACACCCAGATCATGGACAAGCGCAACGACTACTACAGCCACAACGATCCATCGCAGCCGAGCCAGAGCTATCCCCACGACGACCGTTTCACCAGCCAGACCCGCGACATCGCCGGGCACAAGGCGGAAATCCTCGACGCCTACGTCTACGGCAGCTGGGACATCGGCAACATGCCGCTGAGCGCGCGCTTCGGCCGCCAGGTGTTCAACTGGGGCGAGGGCATCTTCTACCGTGGCGGGGTCAACACCACCAACCCGGTGGACGCCGCCAAGTACCGCCTGCCCGGTTCCGAGCTCAAGGAAGTGCTGATGCCGGTGGAAGCGCTGAGCTTCAACATCGGCCTGACCGACAACCTGTCGATGGAAACCTTCTACCAGTGGAACTGGAAGGAAACCCGCCTCGACCCGGTCGGTACCTTCTTCTCCGAGACCGACCTGTTCGCCGACGGCGGCAACACCGGCTACAGCGACTTCACCGGCACCGCGCTGGACACCCCGGTGCCCGGCTTCGGCAACGTCATCGGCCTGTACCAGGCGCTGGGCAACAATCCGCTGCTCAGCGGCGCGCTGAAGAACACCGGCCTCTATGCCAACGGCGTGACCCCGGCCTACGGCAACGTGATGAAGGTGTCGTCCATCGGCAAGGACATCAACGCGCGCAACGACGGCCAGTTCGGCGTGGCCTTCCGCTACATCGCCGAGGAACTGAACAGCACCGAGTTCGGCTTCTACTTCGTCAACTACCACTCCAAGGAGCCGACCCTGTACGCCGACATCGGCGACTATGCCGGGGCCGACCTGGCGGCGCTGGCCAACACCCTGCGGCCGATCGCCGGCAACCTCGCCGAAGCCCTGGCCAACGGCCTGGTGACCGCCGACGTGATGGGCAACATCAATGCCCGCCGCGAGTTCGCCGAAGACATCCGCATGTACGGCTTCAGCTTCAACACCACGGTGGGCGACGCCTCGGTGTTCGGCGAGCTGGCCTACCGGCCGAACCTGCCGATCGGCATCGCCGCCACCAACGACCTGATCGGCGACCTCGCCCACGGTGCGGCGGAAGCCGCCAACGGCGGGCAGATCAACGTCGGCGGGCAGATGGTCGGCCTCGGCGGGCAGATCCACAACTACGAGCGGGTCGAGGCGTTCAACACCTCCCTCGGGACCATCTACAACTTCGGTCCGTCGCTGAGCTTCGACTCGTTGACCGGCGTCGCCGAGCTGGCTTCGGAACACCTGCGCGGCAGCAGCCTGAAGTACACCGCCTACGACGGCAGCACCCGCTACTATGCCGGGCGCGGCAACAGCTCGTACGTTTCCGGCGGCGACCGTGGCGACCAGGTGAACCGCAACGCCTACGGCTACACCCTGCTGCTCAGCGGCACCTGGAACGACGTGTTCGCCGGGGTCAACGTGTCGCCCTACGTGGTCTACAAGGACGACTTCGAAGGCAACTCCTACCAGACCGGCAACTTCATCGAAGGTCGCAAGGCCTACACCCTGGGGATCAAGGCCACCTACCTGAACAGCCTGGAAGGCGAACTGCAGTACACCGAGTTCTACGGCGGCGGGCAGAACAACAACATCCGCGACCGCGACAACATCGGCCTGACCGTGAAGTACTCCTTCTGACCGAACCGATAACGACACGGGCGCCGCGAGCGCCCGGCACCTCACACGGAGAACCCTCATGTTGAACAAGCACCTGCTGATCGGCGCTTCCCTGGCGCTGGCACTGGGCAGCGGCGGCGCGCTGGCCGGCGTTTCCGCCGGCGAGGCGGCGCAACTGAAGTCGAGCCTCACCCCGCTGGGCGCGGAGAAGGCCGGCAACGCCGCCGGCAGCATTCCCGCCTGGACCGGCGGCATCACCCAGGCGCCGGCCGGCTACAAGCCGGGCCAGCACCACCCGGACCCGTTCGCCGCGGACAAGCCGCTGTTCACCATCGACAAGGCCAACCTGGAGCAGTACAGGGAACACCTGACCCCGGGCCAGCTGGCGCTGTTCAAGACCTACCCGGACAGCTTCCGGATGCCGGTCTACCCCAGTCGCCGTTCCGGTTCGGCGCCGCAGTGGCTGTACGACAACACCTTCGCCAATGCCACCAGCGCCAGGCTGCTGGACGGCGGCAACGGGTTCGCCGACGCCTATGGCGGGGTGCCGTTCCCGATTCCGAAGAGCGGCGTGGAGGCGCTGTGGAACCACGTCGCCCGCTACCGCGGCACCTATGTCGTGCGCCGCGCTTCGGAAGTCGCGGTACAGCGCAACGGTAGCTACTCGCTGGTGACCTCGCAGCAGGAAGCGCTGTTCAAGTACTACCTCAAGGGCGGCAGCTTCGCCGACCTGAACAACCTGATGTTCTACTACCTGTCGTTCACCAAGAGCCCGGCGCGCCTGGCCGGCGGCGCGGTGCTGGTGCACGAGACCCTCGACCAGGTCAAGGAGCCGCG
>NZ_KV819862.1:18626-117754 GCF_001815235.1 Pseudomonas sp. HMSC065H01
CGAGACCCTCGACCAGGTCAAGGAGCCGCGCCAGGCCTGGGGCTACAACGCCGGCCAGCGCCGTGTGCGGCGTGCGCCGAACCTTGCCTACGACACGCCGATCGCCGCCGCCGACGGCCTGCGCACCGCCGACGACACCGACATGTTCAACGGCGCGCCGGACCGCTATGACTGGAAGCTGCTGGGCAAGAAGGAAATCTACATTCCCTACAACAACTACAAGGTCAGCAGCCCCGAGGTGAAGTACGAGGAACTGCTCAAGCCGGGCCACCTCGATCCGCAATACACCCGCTACGAGCTGCACCGCGTGTGGGTGGTGGAAGGTACCCTGAAGCCGGGCGCGCGGCATATCTACTCCAAGCGCACCCTGTACCTCGACGAGGACAGCTGGAGCGCGGCGGTGGTCGACCAGTACGACGGTCGCGGCGAACTGTGGCGGGTGTCGATGGCCTACCTGAAGAACTTCTACGACCTGCCGTACACCTGGAGCGCGCTGGATGTGTTCCACGACCTGCAGGCGCGTCGCTACCACGTGCAGAACCTGGACAACGAGGAGCCGGGTACCATCGACTTCACCCAGGCGATACCGGACGACTCCTACTTCAAGCCCTCGGCCCTGCGCCGCCGCGGCACCCGCTGATCGCTCCGCTCGCCGGCGCCGACCGCTTCCCTCCGGGGAGGAGGGCGGCGCCGATCCCCCCGTTACAGACGGCTTACACGCTTAACAAAAGATAACGTGGCTTCAATTGTCTCCGTCGCCAAACGCTGGCTATATAACGCTCACCACGAACCACTAATAACAACAACGGGGACGGTATCCATGCGTGAGCCCATGACGTGGCGCACTTCGCCCGGCCAAACCGCGGACGCTTCGCGGCATCCGGCCATTCCTTCCAGATCGCCCCTGGCCAGCAGGGCCCTGTCGTTTCTCGGGGCACTTTCTCTTCTGACCTTCGCCGCCACCCCGGTCCTGGCCGAGTCGACGCCAACCGCCGCGCCGCCGCAATTCGCCGTGGAATCGCCGAAGGCCGCCAGCAGCCTGCTGCTCAGCGTCGCCCATGCCGGCAAGCGGCTGGTCGCGGTCGGCGACCGTGGGCATATCCTGCTCTCCGACGACGACGGCAAGACCTGGACCCAGGCCAAGGTGCCGACCCGCCAGTTGCTCACCTCGGTGTTCTTCGTCAACGAGCGCAAGGGCTGGGCGGTCGGGCACGATGCGCAGATCCTCGTCAGCGACGACGCCGGCAGCACCTGGACCAGGCAGTTCGAGGACCTCGGCCGCGAAGCGCCGTTGCTGGACATCTGGTTCGCCGACGAACAGCACGGCCTGGCCGTCGGTGCCTATGGCGCGCTGCTGGAGACCCGCGACGGCGGCCAGCACTGGGAAGACGTCAGCGAGCGCCTGGACAACGAGGACCAGTTCCACCTCAACGCCATCGCCGCGGTCAAGGACAACGGCCTGCTGGTGGTCGGCGAAGCCGGCAGCCTGTTCCGCTCGAAGGACTGGGGCGCCACCTGGGAAAAACTCGAAGGCCCCTACGAGGGCTCGCTGTTCGGCGCCATCGGTACCGCCGATGCGGGCGGCGTGCTGGTCTACGGCCTGCGCGGCCACCTGTTCCGCTCCGCCGATTTCGGCGACAGCTGGGAAGAGATACCGCTGAAGGCGGCGTCCGGCGACCTGGAATTCGGTCTCTCCGACGGCGCGCTGCTGGCGGACGGGCGTATCGTCGTGGTCGGCCACGGCGGCAGTGTCCTCGAAAGCACCGACGGCGGGCGCAGCTTCAGCGTGTTCAACCGTCCCGACCGGCTGTCCCTGGCCGGCGTCAGCGCCACCGGCGACGGCCACCTGATCCTGGTCGGCCAGGGCGGCGTGCACCTCGCTGCGGCGAACGGTGCCGCGCTCGAACAACAACAATAAGGCGGGGGTCGCATGAGTGCCATGAACCAGCATCAGCAAAACAAGGCGAGCCTGCTCGAACGCCTGATCTTCAACAACCGGCCGGTGGTGATCTTCCTCTGCCTGCTGGTCAGCGTCTTCCTGTTCTACCAGGCCACCCAGGTGCGGCCGTCCACCAGCTTCGAGAAGATGATCCCGCTGGAGCACCCGTTCATCCAGAAAATGCTCGAGCACCGCAACGACCTGGCCAACCTCGGCAACACCGTGCGCATCTCGGTGGAGGCGGTGAACGGCGACATCTTCACCAAGGAGTACATGGAGACGCTCCGGCAGATCCATGACGAGGTGTTCTACATCCCCGGCGTCGACCGTTCCGGCCTGAAGTCGTTGTGGAGCCCCAGCGTGCGCTGGACCGAAGTGACCGAGGAAGGCTTCGCCGGCGGCGAGGTGATCCCGCAGACCTACGACGGTTCGCCGCGGGCGCTGGAGGAACTGCGCAACAACGTGCTCAAGTCCGGGCAGATCGGCCGCCTGGTGGCGAACAACTTCAAGTCGAGCATCGTCGACGTACCGCTGCTGGAGATGTACCCGAACCCGAAGAACCAGAGCGAACTGATCAAGCTCGACTACCGCCAGTTCTCCCATGAGCTGGAAGAGAAGATCCGCGACAAGTACCAGTTGCAGAACCCCAACGTGAAGGTGCACATCGTCGGCTTCGCGAAGAAGGTCGGCGACCTGATTGACGGGCTGGTGATGGTGGTCGGCTTCTTCGGTATCTGCCTGCTGATCACCCTGGTCCTGCTGTACTGGTTCACCAAGTGCATCCGCAGCACCATCGCCGTGCTGATCACCACCCTGGTCGCGGTGCTCTGGCAGCTCGGCCTGCTCAACCTGGTCGGTTTCGGCCTCGATCCCTATTCGATGCTGGTGCCGTTCCTGATCTTCGCCATCGGTATTTCCCACGGCGTGCAGAAGATCAATGGCATCGCCTTGCAGTCCAGCGGCGCCGACAATGCGCTGATGGCGGCGCGGCTGACCTTCCGCCAACTGTTCCTGCCGGGGATGATAGCGATCCTCGCCGACGCCGTCGGCTTCATCACCCTGCTGGTGATCGACATCGGGGTGATCCGCGAGCTGGCCATCGGCGCCTCGATCGGCGTGGCGGTGATCGTCTTCACCAACCTGATCCTGCTGCCCGTGGCGATCTCCTACATCGGCATCAGCAAGAAGGCGGTGCAGCGCAGCAAGGATGACGCGGTGCGCGAGCACCCGTTCTGGCGCCTGCTGTCGAACTTCGCCAGCCCGAAGGTGGCCCCGGTGTCCATCGCCATCGCCCTGCTGATGCTCGGCGGCGGCCTCTGGTATGGCAAGCACCTGAAGATCGGCGACCTCGACCAGGGTGCGCCGGAACTGCGTCCCGACTCGCGCTACAACCTCGACAACGACTTCATCATCCGCAACTACTCGACCAGTTCGGACGTGCTGGTGGTGATGGTCAAGACCTCCCCGGAAGGCTGCTCCACCCACCAGGCCCTGGCGGCCATGGACGAGCTGGCCTGGAAGCTGGAGAACACCGAGGGCGTGCAGTCGGCGATCTCGATGGTCACCGTGTCCAAGCAGGTGATCAAGGGGATGAACGAAGGCAACCTGAAATGGGAGACCCTGTCGCGCAACCAGGACGTGCTGAACAACTCCATCGCCCGTGCCGACGGTCTCTACAACACCGACTGCTCGCTGGCGCCGCTGCTGGTCTTCCTCAACGACCACAAGGCCGAGACCCTCGACCGCGCGGTTGCGGCGGTGCAGGCCTTCGCCGCGGAGAACGACAAGGACGACCTGCAGTTCCAGCTGGCCGCCGGCAACGCCGGGATCGAGGCCGCCACCAACGAGGTGATCAAGCAGTCCGAACTGATCATCCTGGTTCTGGTGTACATCTGCGTGGCGGCCATGTGCATGATCACCTTCCGTTCCTTCGCCGCGACCCTCTGCATCGTCCTGCCGCTGATCCTCACCTCGGTTCTCGGCAACGCGCTGATGGCGGCGCTGGGCATCGGCGTGAAGGTCGCGACCCTGCCGGTGATCGCCCTCGGCGTCGGCATCGGGGTGGACTACGGGATCTACATCTACACCCGCCTGGAGTCTTTCCTGCGCATGGGCCTGCCGTTGCAGGAGGCCTACTACGAGACCCTCCGCTCCACCGGTAAGGCGGTGCTGTTCACCGGCCTGTGCCTGGCGATCGGCGTGGCCACCTGGATCTTCTCGGCGATCAAGTTCCAGGCCGACATGGGCCTGATGCTGACCTTCATGCTGCTCTGGAACATGTTCGGCGCCCTCTGGCTGCTGCCGG
This sequence comes from Pseudomonas sp. HMSC065H01, assembly GCF_001815235.1. Lineage (NCBI taxonomy): Bacteria > Pseudomonadati > Pseudomonadota > Gammaproteobacteria > Pseudomonadales > Pseudomonadaceae > Pseudomonas > Pseudomonas sp. HMSC065H01. Next base: position 22,871 of record NZ_KV819862.1, read on the forward strand.
CCCTGGCGCGTTTCCTGATCAACCCGGCCAAGCTGCAGGCCAGGAAGGCCTCGGTGTTCGCTCACTGAGTCGCGCCGAGCCCCGCCAAGACCGCGGCCCAGGCCGCGGTTTTTTTGTGCGGAGGAAGGCCGTCGCGCTTCAGTCCGGCGTGGCGGGGAACAGCAGCTCGCAGCGGAAGCGCTGCTCGTCGCTGCTGTAATGCAGGCGCCAGCCGCTCTTCTGGCACAGGCGCTGGACCAGGTCGAGGCCCAGGCCATAACCGAACGCCATCGACTCCTCCGTGCCCTGGGCCGCACCGATGGGGTTGCTGATCAGCAGGCTGCGGTCGCGCACGACGATTTCCACCACGCCCTCGTCGCTGTACTGCAGGGCGTTGCGCAGCAGGTTGCCGATGATGATCCGTGCGCGGGTCTGCGGCAGGCTGTGTGGCTCCACGTCGAGGTGGAAGGTCAGGCCGCGGCGCTGGCTCAGCGCCTGTTGTTCCTCGAGCAGTTCCTCCAGCAGGCGGCCGACCTCGATGTGTCCGTCGTCGCGCAGTTCGCCGCTCTCGCGGCTGAGCCAGAGCAGGGTCTCGGTCATCTGCTGCATGCCCAGCGCCGAGCGGCGGATGCGTTGCAAGGCATGCGGGGAGGGCGCGCGGCCGGGTTGGTCGAGCAACTCCAGGTTCATGCCGATCACCGCCAGCGGGGTGCGCAGCTCATGGCTGGCGTAGCGCAGGAAGCGCTCCTCGCGCTGGCTGAAGTCCTTGATCCGGGTCACGCTGTTCCACAGGGTATCCGCCAGCACGTTGAGTTCGCGGTAGTTGAAGCGCGGCCGCTGGCTGTCCGGGGCGAGGTCGTCGAGGGTCATCGACCAGCGCGTCAGCTTGCGCAACGGCGCGACGATGAACCAGACCAGCAGGCCGACGGCGGCCAGCGAAGGCAGGGTGACCGATAGGGTGACGATCCAGGTCTGCCTGACGCGGGCGTCGATGATGGCGTCGGACAGCGGCGTGTCGATGCTGCCGGCGGCGTCGTTGTCGTAGAGGTAGAGCGTCTTGCCGTCGGCCAGTGGCTGGCGGACCACCACGTAGGCATCGTCGCTGGGCGCGTCGTCATCCTCCTCTTCGTCATCGTCGTCCCAGTTGCCGAGCAGTTGCATGGCGCCGATGCTCTTGTAGGGCGGGGTGTCGAGCATCTCCCTGAGTTTCGGCGGCAGCCCCGCGGTGCCGACGCTGCCCTTGAAGTAGTAGCTGTCCGGCGCCGGCGTAGCCGGGTCTTCCTGGTAGCGCTGGGCGAAGTACAGCCCTTCCTCTTCCATCATCATGCTGAGCAGGTAGAGGGCGCCGGTCTCGCCGTAGTCGCCGAGCATGCGCGTGTAGACCAGCAACACCCCGGCGAGGATCAGGGTGACGCCGCCGCCGACGATGGGGATCAGGCTCAGGCCGCGTTTCATTTGCGCTCCAGCTGGAAGCCGACGCTGTGCAGGGTATGGATCAGAGGGGTGGCGAACCCCTTGTCGACGGTGCTGCGCAGGTGGTGCATGTGCACGTTGAGGGTGTTGCTTTCCGGCGGTTCGTCGCCCCAGACGCTGCGCCCCAGCTGCTCGCGGGTGACCAGCGCGGGGCTGGCGCGCATCAGGCACTCGAGGATCTTCCAGGCGGTGGGGGACAGCGCCAGGGGCGTGCCGCCGCGGCTGGCCTGGCGGCTGTCGAGGTCCATCACCAGGTCGTCGACCTGCAGGCGCTGGGCCTGGCCGCTGCGGCGCCGGCTGAGGGCTTGCAGGCGGACCAGCAGCTCCGGCAGTTCGAAGGGCTTGAGCAGGTAGTCGTCGGCGCCGGCGTCGAAGCCGTCGAGCTTGTCCTGCAGGGTATCCAGGGCGGTGAGCATGAGTACCGGGGTCTGCAGGCCGGCTTCGCGTAGCTGGCGACAGACCTGCCGGCCGTTGATGCGCGGCAGCATGATGTCCAGCAGGATCACGTCGTAGCGGTTGGCGCGCGCCAGGTTGAGGCCGGCCTGGCCGTCGCGGGCGTGATCGCAGACCACCCCGGCGGCCTCGAGGTAGTCGATGACGGTGCCGGCGAGATCGAAGTTGTCTTCGACGACGAGTACGTGGATATGCATGGTATCTGTTCGCATGACGGATGGGACGCTGTGCCTGGTTCGCCGCGGGCGTTGCCCGCGCCTACTTGAGCACCTTGATCGGCTTCACCGGGGTGCCGTCGCTCCACTGGCCCATGCCGGTCTGCTCCGGCGTAGCGCCCAGGGCGTACTGGCGGTTGCGGTTGTAGAACGCCGCGTCGGTGAGGCCATCGAACAGCTTCCAGGTGCCGTACCAGTCGAGGGCGTCGATCACCAGCGGGTCGTGGCCGGTATAGCGGCCTTCGGCCTGCTGGACTTCGAGGCGCTTCTCGACGCGGTCGAGCAACCAGTCGCTGTCTTCTTCCTTCGGATACTGCGGGCCGAATACCGGCGCGGTGGGTGCCGCGTGGTTGGCCAGCAGCGGCGGAGCGCCGTGGCGATCGCTGCGCAGCAGCAGGTTCTTGTCGCTGGGCGGAATGTGCCGGCTCTGGCGGTAGATGCGCTTGGCGTCGGTGCAGGCCACGTGGCTGTCCTCGTCGCCGCAGACCGCCAGCAGCAGGGTGCCCTTGGCCAGCCCCGACAGGCGTTCCTGGGCCACGCCGTCCCAGCGCTTGCCCTGGCTCTTGCCGGGCTCGACCACCATCAGCGCCTTCGCCGCCGGCAGCTTCAGGCGTTCGCTGGCGGCCGCCAGGTTGGCGGCGAGCAGTCCGCCGGCGGAGTGGCCGAGGTAGGCGACCTGGTTCAGACGCGGGCGCACCCCCAGCTCGCCGGCCTGCAGGCGCCTGAGGGCGTCGCCGAGGGCGCCGGCGGCATTGTCGAGGAAGTCTGCGTTGGGCGTCTTCAGGTCCGGCTGGTAGCGCGGGTAGACCACCACCATGCCGCGGCGGACGATATGGTCGATCCAGGCGCGGTAGAGGTCCGGCTGCATCACGCTCCAGCCGTGCAGGAAGATCACCAGCGGAGCGTTGCCGGGGACCGGTTGCTCGGGGGTGAACACCCAGTATTCGCGAGCGCCTTCGCCGAAGTGCCACTGATGCACGCTGGCATGGCGATAGGCCGCGCCGCCCGGCCCTTCGGCCGGCTGCGTCGGCGGCGTGGGCGGCGTGGGCGCGGTCGGCGGTTCGGCGGCCGTCGCGGCGTGGCCCAGGAGCAGGCCGCACAGGACGAGGTGCAGGGTACGGAAGCGCATGCGGGCCCTCTTGCGGAATCGGAATGTCGTGCCAGTCCTAACCATAGCGCCGTTCAGCGCGGATAGAGCGGTGGCAGGCCGCCATTGTCGACCGCTCCCGCCGGCGCTTGTTCCGTGGTGGGCAGGGCGCGGATCGCCCGCCACAGGTCCTCGCCCTGCCAGGAATGGCCGCTCTCGCTGTACAGCGCGCCGTTGAGGCCATCCAGGGCGTCGGACAGCGGTACGAAGCGGGCCGCCATGTCGGCCAGGGTATCGGGTTGCTGACGGGCCCAGGCGTCCAGGGCCTGGCGGGTCGCCTGGGGATCGTTGGCCAGGCAGGCGCGGCGCAGCTCGTCGAGCAGGCTGCGGCTGCTCGGGCCGTTGGCCGCGGCGCGGATCACCGCCGGCAGTTGGCGGGCGCGCCACCAGAGGCCGAAGCCGAGCAGGGTGGTCAGGGCCAGCACGGCGGTAGCCAGTTGCCAGGGCCAGAGCGTCGGCTCCAGGCGTTCGCCGAGCGGCAGCGCCGCCGCCGGCGGCTCCGCCTCGGCCTGCGGCGCGGCGGCCACTTCCAGGGTGCGCGGTGGCAGGCTGGTGCGCTCCAGGCGGTCTTCGCGGGTGTTCCACCAGACCACTTCGAGCGCCGGCAACTCGATGCGCCCGGCCTGCTCGGGCACCAGCGCCTCGCGCTCCTCGCGACTGCCGATGAGGCCCTGGTCGGTGCTCTGGTCGGCCAGCTGCGGTTGGTCCGGGTAGCGCCGCAGGCCTTGCACGTCGGGCAGCGGCAACGGCGGAAGCTGGGTGCCGGAAAGCCCCTCGACCTTCAGCAGCACGTTGCGCGTCAGCGATTCGCCGACCTGCGCCTGTTCCGGCTGCGGGCTCCAGCTTTCGCTGATGCTCAGCGCGCGGGCCGGCATCCAGGGCGCGTCGGCCGGATAGTCGGCAGGCTTGGGCCGGACCTGCAGCGGGATGCTCGGCGAAGTCACCCGCATCTGCCGACCGGGGCGCGGGCCGAAGGGGTTGTAGTCGTCGCTGCCACGGTCGACCAGGGTAGCGCTGAAGGCTTGCGCAGGAATCTCCAGGGTGCCGCTTTTCTGCGGGAAGATCGCGTAGCGCACCTCGATCACGCCGTGGCGGATGCCGTTGATCTCCTTCTCGTAGGTGCGCGCCTCGCCGAGCTGTTCGACCTTCGCGTCGTTCATCGCCAGCGGGGTCAGGCTGCTGTCGTCGTATAGCGACACCGAGTGGTAGATGCGCAGGGTGAGGATCGCCTGGGCCTGCACGTAGACCGTCTCCTGGTCGACGCTGGCATCGATGAAGACCGGCGCCAGCTTGCTGCTCTTGGCGCGGTCGCGCGCCTCCAGTACGTGCAGCCTGATCGGCTGGGTGCTGCTGGCGCCGAGGCTGATCGGCGGGATCGCCACGTAGCCGCTCTGCTTCGGCAGGAGGGTGACGATCCAGCGGGTGGTGGCCTGGGCCCGGCCGTTCTGCGTGGCGAGACGGTTGACCTGGCGCGTGCCGAGGACCTCGAAGAGGGCGTCCAGCGGGCTCAGGTCGGGTTTGCCGAAGAGGGTCGGGTCGTCCGATTCCAGCGTCAGTTCGACGCTTTCCCCTTCGGTCAGGCGGGCGCGGTCGACGCTGGCGCTGAAGCTGGCATGGGCGGAGACGCAGAGGAGCGCGAGAAGCAGGCTGCAGAACAGGCGGATCATGGCGTGGCTTCCTGGCGTTGCTGCTGTTGGTACCAGAACTTGCGCCGCAGCAATTCGGCGGGATCGTCGGGAATCTGTCGCAGCCATTGCTCGAGGGCCTGGCGACGTTCGTCGTCGAGTCCGTCGTCGGCTTCCTCGTCGCCCGTCCGCTCATCCTCGGCGTCGGGCTGTGGCTGCGCTTGGCCGGGTGCTCCGGCGGTCTTCTCGCCTTCGTCTTCCGGCAGGCTGGTCGAGGGCGCCGCGGCCTGGGCCTTCTGCGCATCGACGGTCGCCGCGTCGCGCGGCGGCCGCTGGCTGCTTCCGGATGGCGGGCTCTGCTGGCTCGCTTCCTGGCGCTGTTCCTTGTTCTCGCCGGCCTGCTGCTGCGCCGCCTGTTCCTGGCGCTGGCGCAGCAGTTCCTCGACCAGGGCCTTGTTGCGTTGCGCGGCGACCAGTTGCGGCTGGCGCTCCAGGGCTTGTTCGTAGGCGTCGACGGCGGCTTCCAGTTCGCCCTGGCGGGCCAGGGCGTTGCCACGGTTGTAGTGATCGTCGGCCTGGTCGCCCTGGGCGAAGGCCTGGGCCGCGGCGGCGTAGTCGCGGGCCTGGTAGAGCGACAGGCCTTTCCAGCGGAAGTCCTCGAAGCGCTTCGCCGCCTCGTCCGCCTGGCCCCGTTGCAACAGGCGCTGGCCTTGCTGGTCCGGACGCAGCCAGAGGTCTTCGAACTGGAAGGCCATGGCCGGTTGCGGCAGGCTCAGCATCAACAGCGGCAGGCAGAACAGCCAGCCGCGCCGTCCGGCACAGGCGGCCAGCAGGAGCAGCGGCAGGAGCAGCCAGTAACCCTGGTCGGCCCAGCGCTGCAGGCGCAGCAGGGCGTTCTCGCGATCTTCCTCCAGCGTGCCGCCGCGGGCCAGCAGGCCGAGGCTGTCGAGGTCGCGGTCGTTCGGCCGCAGGCGCTGGTAGCCGGCGCCGATCTCCGCGGCGAAGCGGCGCAGCCCGCTTTCGTCGAGCCTGGGCAGGAGGATGCCGCCCTGGTCGTCCTTGAGGAAGCTGCCATCCTCCTGCTGCACCGGAGCGCCCTTCGGCGTGCCGACACCGAGCACGGCGAGGCGCGCCGCCCGGTGCTCGAGGGCGCTGCGGATGCCCTGGCGCTCGGGTTCGCTCAGCTCGCTGGTCAGCAGCAGCAGGCGGCCGCGGCCCTGGGCGCCCTGTTCCAGCAGGTCGAGGGCCTGGCGCACGGCGAGGTCGGCGCGCTGGCCGGGCTCGGGCATGATCGAAGGTTTCAGGGCGTCGAGCAGGTTGCGCGCGGTGAGCTGGTCGTCCGACAGCGGCACCAGGGTATGCGCGCTGCCGGCGTAGACGACGATCGCGGTCTGCGCGTCGTTGCGCGTGCGAAGCAGGTCGAGCAGCTTGCGCCGGGCCTGCTCCAGGCGGGTCGGCGACAGGTCGCCGGCAAGCATCCCGGGAGTCAGCTGGAGGATCGCCACCAGCGGGTCGCTACGCTTCATCGAGGGCTGTTCCAGTTGCTGCCAACTGGGCCCGAGCAAGGCCAGCAGGGCCAGCAGCCAGGCGATGCCGAGGCAGATCCAGGGCATGCGGTTCTGCCGCCCGGCGCCGCCGACCAGCAGCCAGGGCTGGAAGGCCGTCGGCAACAGCAACTGCCAGCGTCCGGCACGACGCTGGCGATGCAGCAGCTTCCACAGCAACCAGCCAAGCAGCGGCGCCAGCAGCAGCCAGTAGGGGCGCAGCCAGTGCGGCCAGGCGTCCAGCAACAGGTTCATGGTTGCCTCCCGGAACGGCGGCGCGGCCAGGTCCGGTTTTCCCGTGGCCAGAGTTCCAGCGCCACCAGCAGCACACTCAGGCCGAGGGCGGCGGCCAGCGGCCAACTGTACAGCGCCAGGGCCGGGCGCGCCCGGGTAGTCTGCTGGGTGACCGGTTCGAGGCGGTCGAGGGTCGCGGAAATGCTTTCCAGCTCGGCGCTGGATCGCGCGCGGAAGTATTCGCCGCCAGTGCTCTCGGCGATACCGCGCAGGGTCGGCTCGTCGAGATCGAGCCCCGGGTTGAAGCCGAACAGGCCGGGCACGCCGCCTTGCTGCGGGTCGGCGCCGATGCCGATGGTGTAGATCTTCACCTGTTGCTCGGCGGCCAGTTGCGCGGCGATCTGCGGGGCTATCTGTCCGCCGGTGTTGGCGCCGTCGGTGATCAGCACCAGCACCCGGCTTTCCGCAGGCCGCTGGCGCAGGCGCTTGACCGCCAGGCCGATGGCGTCGCCGATCGCGGTGTTCTTGCCGGCGATGCCGATCTGCGCCTCGTCCAGCCAGACCCGCACGGTGTGCCGGTCGAAGGTCAGCGGCGCCTGCAGGTAGGCCTGGCTGCCGAACAGGATCAGGCCGACGCGGTCGCCACGACGGTCTTCGATGAAGTCGCCGAAGAGTTTCTTGATCAGTTCCAGGCGGCTGATCTCGTCGTCCTGCCAGCGCATGTCGCGGTAGTCCATGGAACCGGAGACATCCACCGCGAGCAGCAGGTCGCGGCCGCTGGCGGGTAGCGGCAGGGGGTCGCCGACCCACTGCGGGCGGGCCGCGGCGAGCAGCAGGAGGAACCAGAGCAGGGCGAAGCGCATCTGCTGCCGCCAGGCCGGCAGGCGTGCGCGGGCACGACGCCCGGCGAGGCTTTCGAGTTCGTCGAGGAAGCTCACCTTGAGCGCCGCCTCGCCGCTGTCGGCGGCCGGCAGCACCAGACGCAGCAGCCAGGGCAACGGGGCGAGGGCGAAGACCCAGGGCCAGGCGAACTCAAACATGCTTGCGAATCCAGGTGGCGACGGCGGCGTCGAGGCCGTCCACGGCCTTGTCGTCGAGGGTGCAGTCGGCGCGGTAGCCGCCTTCCACCAGGATCATCCAGCGGGTCAGGCCGGCGGCCGGGCAACGGTTGTCGAGGAACGCCAGCCAGGCGCGGCCGCTGAGGGCGTGGCTGCCGCTATCTGGCCAGCGCGCCCTGCAGACCCGCTTGAGCAGGCCGTTGATGGCCTGCAGCCAGGGCCCGGCGGAAGCCCTGCCGTAGGGCTTGGCAAGCGCGGCCAGTTCGGCCAGGGCCGCTTCGCGCAGCGGATCCAGCGGCGCTTCGCCGCGGGTGGCGATGGTGCGCCGCGGCAGGTGCCGGCGCAGTCGCCAGAGCCCCCAGCCGAGCAACGGCAGCAGGGCGGCCAGCAGCCACCAGCCGGGCGCCGGCGGCCACCAGCCGACGGGCAGGGGGGCGATCAGCGGTTCCAGCCGGTCGAGCGGATTCATGCGCGATACCCCGGCTGGTGTTGTTCCAGCAGGTCCCGCAACTGCTCCACCAGGTCTTCCTGGGTCGACAGCGGCAGCAGCGGCACGCCCAGTCGCTGGGCCAGCCGCTGCCAGCGCGCGCGGCGCGCCTCGGCCAGTTCGCGATAGGCCTGGCGCAGCTCGTCGGCGTGGGTGTCCAGCTCGAGGTCGGCGGCGCCTTCGCGGAAGCGCAGCAGTCCGGCGGCGGGGAGGGCATGGTCGAGCGGGTCGGACAGCGGCAGCAGCACCAGGTCGGTATGGCGTGCGATCAGGCTGAGTTGCTGCTCGGCGACGTCATTGAGTGTGCGCTCGTCGCACAGCACCAGGATCAGGCTGCCCGGGCGCAGCACTTCGCGGGCGCGGCGCAGGGCCAGGCCGAACAGTTCGCCAGGCCGCTCGGCCGGCGTCTCGCGCAGCTCGCGATTGGCCCGCAATAGCTGGTTGAACAGTTGCAGCAGGCTGTGCTTGCTGCGTCGCGGCTTGATTTCGTGGCAGTCGCGGTCGCTGAATACCAGGCCGCCGATACGGTCGTTGTGGGCCAGCGCCGACCAGCCGATGAAGGCCGCCGCGCGTGCCGCCAGCACTGCCTTGAAGCACAGGCCGGAGCCGAAGAACAGGCGCTGGCTCTGTTCGACCAGGACGAACACCGGTCGCTCGCGTTCCTCGTGGAACAGCTTGGTGTGCGGCTCGCGGGTGCGCGCGGTGACGCGCCAGTCGATGGTCCGTACGTCGTCGCCGGGCTGGTAGATGCGCACCTGGTCGAAGTCCACGCCGCGTCCGCGCAGGCGCGAGTGATGCAGGCCGACCAACGGGCTGCGGCGGTTCTGCGAGGAGAACAGGCGCGCTTCGTGGAGCCGGTGGCGCATTTCCAGAAGCTCGTCGAGGCCCAGTTCGACGCCCGGGGCGGCGCTCAGCATGGCGGCGGCCTCAGGCCACGGCGACCACGTCGAGGATGCGCTGCACGACCCGGTCCTGGTCGATGCCGGCGGCTTCCGCCTCGAAGGTCAGGATCAGGCGATGGCGCAGCACGTCGAACAGCACCGCCTGGATGTCCTCGGGGCTGACGAAGTCGCGTCCGCCCAGCCAGGCGTGGGCGCGCGCGCAGCGGTCGAGGGCGATGGAGCCGCGCGGGCTGGCGCCGTAGGAGATCCATTCGGCGAGTTCCGCGTCGTGCTTGGCCGGGGTGCGGGTGGCCATGATCAGTTGCACCAGGTATTCCTCCACCGCGTCGGCCATGTACAGGCCGAGGATTTCCTGGCGCGCGGCGAAGATGGTTTCCTGGGTCACCCGGCGCTCCGGCCGGGCCTCGCCGTTCAGTGCCTCGCCACGCGCCTGCTGGAGGATGCGGCGTTCCACCGAGGCCTCCGGGTAGCCGATCTTGACGTGCATGAGGAAGCGGTCGAGCTGGGCTTCCGGCAACGGGTAGGTACCTTCCTGCTCGATCGGGTTCTGTGTCGCCATCACCAGGAACAGCTGTGGCAGGTCGTAGGTGCTGCGGCCGACCGAAACCTGGCGCTCGGCCATGGCTTCGAGCAGCGCCGACTGCACCTTGGCCGGGGCGCGGTTGATCTCGTCGGCCAGCACCAGGTGATGGAAGATCGGGCCTTGCTGGAACACGAAGGTGCCGGTCTCCGGACGGTAGATCTCGGTGCCGGTGATGTCGGCGGGGAGCAGGTCGGGAGTGAACTGGATACGGTGGAACTCGGCTTCGAGGCCTTCGGCGAGGTCCTTGATGGCCTTGGTCTTGGCCAGTCCCGGCGCGCCTTCCACCAGCAGGTGGCCGTCGGCTAGCAGCGCGATCAGCAGGCGGTCGACGAGTTTTTCCTGGCCGAGGATCTGGCTCGACAGGTAGCCCTTCAGTCCCTGCAGGGCGCTCTTGTGCTGCGTGCTTTCTGGCTCGTTGCTCATTGTCTGGACTACCGGTTCCAAGGCCTGCTGGGGTGTCGCTCGGTGGCGCACGGCGAGGCCGGCGCGCGCGGGCGGGGAAAAGGCTCCGCTCTGCGGCGGATGACGCCCCCCGATCCCGCACATGTTAGCGCACGGCGACTGCCTAGCGTACTCTCCGACGCTCGTGCCGCGCCTATTCGTGAACCCGCGCGGGTATGCCGGTGAAAAGCCTCCGCCTCTCGCCGTGACCTGCCTCGCGAAGCGCGGCGGATCGACGCGCCCGGGGAACTTCGCCGGCTCAGGCGGGTCGGTTTCCGCGATGCGAACAGCGAATGGACAGAGCGTTTGTCAGGAGCGACATTGCCGGGGCTTGCCCGGCGCAAGGGGGGGGGCCGCGCCCGGCGTGGGTGGCGGCGCTGGGTCGGTGGGCTGCTGTTGCTGCTCGGCGCGCTCGCCAGCGGATGTTCGAACGCGCCGCGCAACGCCGCCGGCGAGGACACCAGCCAGGGTTCGATGCGCGCCGGCGAATTCCTCCAGACCGATGCCGATCGCATGGCCACCCTGGCCATGCGCGACAACCTGCAAAGCCTCTACCAGTTGCTCTGGAAGCTGTACAAGCGCAATCCCGCCGAATGGAAGAAGACCGGCCTGCCGAGCCAGGCCGACGCCGAGCTGGCGATCCGCCGGGCCATCGAGCAGAACCGCGAACTCAGCGACCTGGGCGGCCGCCGCGACATCGCCGCACTGTCCTACTCCCTCGATCCGGCGTTCAAGGGCGACCGCGTCGGTGCCTTCATATACTCCCTGGCCAGCATGCTGATCACCGCCCATGGCGGGCGCACCGAGTTCTACGTCTACCAGGGGATCGACGCGCAGTACGTCTACAACGCCGCGCGCAACGTCGAGGTCGCCACCTGGATGCTGGCTACCCGCAAGGACGACAAGGGTGCCCCGTTGCTGCTTTCCAACGCCCTCACCGACGACGCCAGCAACCTCAGCTACGCCCGCGAGTTCGCCAAGATCGTCGCGCGCCTGGACCTGCTCGCCGAGGTGCTCGGCGAACGCTACCGGCGGATCAGCGTGAACTACGCCCAGGGACTGCTGTTCATGCATTTCCTGCCGGTGCAGTGAGCCGATGCTCCCGGGGTGAACGAATATGTCGCAGCACGGTAAGTGTTTTGCCTTGCCGGCTCGTTAAGCTCTGTCGGATATGACCGGCGGGTCGCTCGCCGAAAAGGGCGGTTCCCGGTCAGCCTTTGCTGTGCGCCTGCCTGCCTGGATTAATGCTCAGCTTCTGCTGAACTTCATGGACGCAGCGAGGGTCGGTCCGAAGGTGCGTTGCTCGCGACCTTTCCCGCGAACCGCTCGCCTCCATGAAATAACAAGCCAAGCGGAGTACAACCATGGCGTTCTTCACCGCGGCCAGCAAAGCCGATTTCCAGCATCAACTGCAGACGGCACTGGCGCAGCACCTCGGCGACAAGGCGTTACCACAAGTCACGCTGTTCGCCGAACAGTTCTTCAGCCTGATCTCCCTCGATGAACTGACCCAGCGTCGGCTTTCCGACCTGGTCGGTTGCACCCTTTCCGCCTGGCGCCTGCTGGAGCGCTTCGACCGCGACCAGCCCGAAGTCCGCGTATACAACCCCGACTACGAGAAGCACGGCTGGCAATCCACCCACACCGCGGTAGAAGTGCTGCACCCGGACCTGCCGTTCCTGGTCGACTCGGTGCGCATGGAACTGAACCGCCGCGGCTACAGCATCCATACCCTGCAGACCAACGTCCTCAGCGTGCGCCGCTCGGCCAAGGGCGAGCTGAAGGAAATCCTGCCCAAGGGTAGCCAGGGCAAGGACGTCAGCCAGGAATCGCTGATGTACCTGGAGATCGACCGTTGCGCCCACGCCGGCGAACTGCGGGCGCTGGAGAAGGCCATCCTGGAAGTGCTCGGTGAAGTACGCGTGACCGTCGCCGACTTCGAACCGATGAAGGCCAAGGCCCGCGAACTGCTGACCTGGCTTGGCAAGGCCAAGCTGAAGGTGCCGGCGGAGGAACTGAAGGAAGTACGCAGCTATCTCGAATGGCTGCTGGACAACCACTTCACCTTCCTCGGCTACGAGGAATTCAGCGTCGCCGACGAGGCCGACGGCGGGCGCATGGTCTACGATGAGAAATCCTTCCTCGGCCTGACCCGTCTGCTGCGTGCCGGCCTGAGCAAGGATGACCTGCACATCGAGGACTATGCCGTCGCCTACCTGCGCGAACCGGTCCTGCTGTCCTTCGCCAAGGCTGCCCATCCGAGCCGTGTGCACCGCCCGGCCTACCCGGACTACGTGTCGATCCGCGAGCTGGACGGCAAGGGCCGGGTGATCCGCGAGTGCCGCTTCATGGGCCTGTTCACCTCCTCGGTGTACAACGAGAGCGTCAACGACATCCCCTTCATCCGCGGCAAGGTCGCCGAAGTGATGCGGCGCTCCGGTTTCGACACCAAGGCCCACCTCGGCAAGGAACTGGCCCAGGTGCTGGAAGTACTGCCGCGCGACGACCTGTTCCAGACCCCGGTGGACGAGCTGTTCAGCACCGCCCTGGCGATCGTCCGCATCCAGGAGCGCAACAAGATCCGCGTGTTCCTGCGCAAGGACCCCTACGGTCGCTTCTGCTACTGCCTGGCCTACGTGCCGCGCGACGTGTATTCCACCGAGACGCGCCTGAAGATCCAGCAGGTCCTGATGGAGCGCCTGCAGGCGAGCGACTGCGAGTTCTGGACCTTCTTCTCCGAGTCGGTGCTGGCCCGCGTGCAGTTCATCCTCCGCGTCGACCCGAAGTCGCGCATCGACATCGACCCGGCGCGCCTGGAGGAAGAAGTGATCCAGGCCTGCCGTTCCTGGCAGGACGACTACAGCAGCCTGGTGGTGGAAAACCTCGGCGAGGCCAAGGGCACCAACGTCCTGGCCGACTTCCCGAAAGGCTTCCCGGCCGGCTATCGCGAGCGCTTCGCCCCGCACTTCGCGGTGGTCGACCTGCAGCACCTGCTCAGCCTCTCCGAGCAGCGCCCGCTGGTGATGAGTTTCTACCAGCCGCTGGCGCAGGGCGAGCAGCAACTGCACTGCAAGCTGTACCACGCCGACACCCCGCTGGCCCTGTCCGACGTCCTGCCGATCCTGGAGAACCTCGGCCTGCGCGTGCTCGGCGAATTCCCCTACCGCCTGCGCCACCAGAACGGCCGTGAATACTGGATCCACGACTTCGCCTTCACCTACGCCGAAGGGCTGGACGTGGACATCCAGCAGCTCAACGAGATCCTCCAGGACGCCTTCGTCCACATCGTCAGCGGCGATGCCGAGAACGACGCCTTCAACCGCCTGGTGCTGACCGCCAACCTGCCGTGGCGCGACGTCGCCCTGCTGCGTGCCTACGCGCGTTACCTGAAGCAGATCCGCCTGGGCTTCGACCTCGGCTACATCGCCAGTGCGCTGAATGCCCACACCGACATCGCCCGCGAGCTGGTGCGGCTGTTCAAGACCCGCTTCTACCTGGCGCGCAAACTCACCGCGGAAGACCTGGAAGACAAGCAACAGAAGCTGGAGCAGGCGATCCTCGGTGCCCTCGACGAAGTCCAGGTGCTCAACGAGGACCGCATCCTGCGGCGCTACCTCGACCTGATCAAGGCGACCCTGCGGACCAACTTCTACCAGCCCGACGGCAACGGCCAGAACAAGAGCTACTTCAGCTTCAAGTTCAACCCGAAGGCCATTCCGGAGCTGCCCAGGCCGGTGCCCAAGTACGAGATCTTCGTCTACTCGCCGCGCGTCGAGGGCGTGCACCTGCGCGGCGGCAAGGTGGCTCGCGGCGGCTTGCGCTGGTCGGACCGCGAGGAAGACTTCCGCACCGAGGTGCTCGGCCTGGTCAAGGCCCAGCAGGTGAAGAACGCGGTGATCGTGCCGGTCGGCGCCAAGGGCGGCTTCGTCCCGCGCCGCCTGCCGCTTGGCGGTAGCCGCGACGAGATCCAGGCCGAGGCGATCGCCTGCTACCGGATCTTCATTTCCGGCCTGCTCGATATCACCGACAACCTCAAGGAAGGCGAAGTGGTGCCGCCGGCCAACGTGGTCCGCCACGACGAGGACGATCCCTACCTGGTGGTCGCCGCGGACAAGGGCACGGCGACCTTCTCCGACATCGCCAACGGCATCGCCGCCGAGTACGGCTTCTGGCTCGGCGACGCCTTCGCCTCGGGCGGCTCCGCCGGCTACGACCACAAGGGCATGGGGATTACCGCCAAGGGCGCCTGGGTCAGCGTGCAACGGCACTTCCGCGAGCGCGGCATCGACGTGCAGAAGGACAACATCAGCGTCATCGGCATCGGCGACATGGCCGGCGACGTGTTCGGCAACGGCCTGCTGATGTCGGACAAGCTGCAACTGGTGGCCGCCTTCAACCACATGCATATCTTCATCGACCCGAACCCGGACGCCGCCAGCAGCTTCGTCGAGCGCCAGCGCCTGTTCAACCTGCCGCGTTCGAGCTGGGCCGACTACGACGCCAAGCTGATCTCCGCCGGCGGCGGGATCTTCCTGCGCAGCGCCAAGAGCATCGCCATCACCCCGGAAATGAAGGCGCGCTTCGACATCCAGGCCGACAGGCTGGCGCCCACCGAGCTGATCCATGCGCTGCTCAAGGCGCCGGTCGACCTGCTCTGGAACGGCGGGATCGGTACCTACGTGAAGTCGAGCAAGGAAACCCACGCCGATGTCGGCGACAAGGCCAACGATGGTCTGCGCGTCGACGGCCGCGAGCTGCGCGCGAAGGTGGTGGGCGAGGGCGGCAACCTGGGCATGACCCAACTGGCGCGGGTCGAGTTCGGCCTGCACGGCGGTGCTAACAACACCGACTTCATCGACAACGCCGGTGGCGTGGACTGCTCCGACCATGAGGTCAACATCAAGATCCTGCTCAACGAAGTGGTGCAGGCCGGCGACATGACCGAGAAGCAGCGCAACGCGCTGCTGGTGAAGATGACCGACGCGGTCGGCGCCCTGGTGCTGGGCAACAACTACAAGCAGACCCAGGCGCTGTCCCTGGCGCAACGTCGCGCCCGCGAGCGGATCGCCGAGTACAAGCGGCTGATGGGCGACCTCGAGGCGCGTGGCAAGCTCGATCGCGCCCTGGAGTTCCTGCCTTCCGACGAGGAGCTGGCGGAACGCATCAGTGCCGGCCAGGGGCTGACCCGCGCCGAGCTGTCGGTGCTGATCTCCTACAGCAAGATCGACCTCAAGGAATCGCTGCTGAAATCGCTGGTGCCGGACGACGACTACCTGACCCGCGACATGGAGACCGCCTTCCCGGCATTGCTGGCGGAGAAGTTCGGCGACGCCATGCGCCGCCATCGCCTGAAGCGCGAGATCGTCAGCACGCAGATCGCCAACGACCTGGTCAACCACATGGGCATCACCTTCGTGCAGCGCCTGAAGGAGTCCACCGGCATGAGCGCGGCCAACGTCGCCGGGGCCTACGTGATCGTCCGCGACGTGTTCCACCTGCCGCACTGGTTCCGCCAGATCGAGAACCTCGACTACCAGGTGCCCGCTGATATCCAGCTGACCCTGATGGACGAACTGATGCGTCTCGGTCGCCGCGCCACCCGCTGGTTCCTCCGCAGCCGCCGCAACGAGCTGGACGCGGCGCGCGACGTGGCCCACTTCGGCCCGCGCATCGCCGCCCTCGGCCTGAAGCTCAACGAGCTGCTCGAAGGGCCGACCCGCGAGCTGTGGCAGGCGCGCTACCAGACCTACGTCGACGCCGGCGTGCCGGAACTGCTGGCACGCATGGTGGCCGGTACCAGCCACTTGTACACGCTGCTGCCGATCATCGAGGCGTCCGACGTGACCGGCCAGGACACCGCGGAAGTGGCCAAGGCCTATTTTGCCGTGGGCAGCGCGCTGGACCTGACCTGGTACCTGCAACAGATCACCAACCTGCCGGTGGAGAACAACTGGCAGGCGCTGGCCCGCGAGGCGTTCCGCGACGACCTCGACTGGCAGCAGCGGGCGATCACCGTCTCGGTGTTGCAGATGCAGGACGGACCGAAGGAGGTCGAGGCTCGCGTCGGCCTGTGGCTGGAACAGCACCTGCCGCTGGTCGAGCGCTGGCGGGCGATGCTGGTCGAACTGCGTGCCGCGTCGGGTACCGACTACGCCATGTACGCCGTGGCCAACCGCGAGCTGATGGACCTGGCGCAGAGCAGCCAGCACGGTGTCTGCATCCCCTGATGCGACCGGACTGACGGCAAGCAAGAGCCCCGCCCTAGTGCGGGGCTCTTTCATTTCAGCTGTCGTGCCGTCGGTCGGGTCCCATGGCGGGCGGCGTTGGATGTGTTATTTTGCTATGAAAATATAGCTATGATTATGTAGATAAATATGCCCACCAACCAGGATCTCCAACTGGCAGCGCATCTGCGCAGCCAGGTCACCACCCTGACCCGCCGCCTGCGTCGCGAGGCGCAGGCCGATCCGGTGCAATTCTCGCAACTGGTCGTGCTTGGCGCGATCGACCGCCTTGGCGGCGACGTCACACCTTCCGAGCTGGCCGCCGCCGAGCGGATGCGCTCGTCGAATCTGGCCGCGCTGCTGCGCGAACTGGAACGCGGAGGGCTGATCGTCCGTCACGCCGATCCGCAAGATGGGCGCAGAACCCGCGTGTCGCTGAGCTCGGAGGGCCGGCGAAATCTCTACGGCAACCGCGCCAAGCGCGAAGAATGGCTGGTGCGTGCCATGCACGCCTGTCTCGACGAGAGCGAGCGCGCCCTGCTGGCGGCGGCCGGTCCGTTGCTGACACGCCTGGCGCAATTCGAGGAGCCCTGAATCCAGGGCTTTGGGTTCCGGCAGATGGAAGAGGAGTTCCCGATGAACACAGCACTGATCGGTCTCGACTACATCGTCGATATCATGCATCCCGACGGTAGGATTGCCCGCTGTGCAGAACAGGCCGCCTTGCGTGGCGTGGTCGCGCGTTTCAACCGCGCGCTCGCCGTCGCCGAGCAGCTTGGCTGGCTGCGGATCGCGGTGAGGGTGGGCTTCGAGCCCGGCTATCCGGACCTGCCGGAACATTCGCCGATCTTCGCTGCCGCGCAGGCACTCGGCGCTCTCGACCTCTGCGGGCGCGGTTGCGCATTTCATCCTGACCTGAAGCGGGATGCCGTGCAGATGGAAGTGCTCAAGCCGCGCATCAGCGCCTTCTATGCCACGCGCCTGGAGGCCGTGTTGCGGGCGAGGCGGATCGAGCGCCTGGTGCTCGCCGGTGTCAGTACGACCTGGGCTGTGCAGGCCGCCGCGCGCGATGCGCACGATCGCGACTACCAAGTGCTGGTGTTGGAGGAGGCCTGCGCGGCGGCCAGCGACGAGGAGCACCGGCGCTCCATCGAGGTCCTGGGCGGCATCGCGCGGATCGTCACGCTCGACCAGTTGGCAGCGCTCTAGGCGGCGCGTCGTGTGTGCGCCTCGCTGACACGCCTGTTCGACGGCCGCGCCATGGGGCGCGCGCTCGCCGTGTCGCTGCCGCTGTTCGTGCTCTACAGCGCCAGCGGCGATGCCAACTGGCTGCTGGCGAATATCGCGACGATCTCCGTGGCGGTCGTCGTCGAGCGGGTCGGTAGCGCACCGCTCGCGGCGCTCGGCCAGGGGGTGGCGATCATCCTCGGCTTTCTCGGCCTGTCGTTCGCGCTCGCCTGGGGAGCGGCGTTTGCCATCGCTTGCGCAGCGCTCGCCGCTGCTGCTGTCGCGCTATCCGGCCTGGATACGCGCTTGCGCACGCTGGGCAATTTCGTCTTTATTCCTGTGCTCTATCTGGCCTGCGAGGTTGCCGCGACGCACCGCGCTGCGCTGTCCCTGGTGCCGTATCTCGTCGTCGCGACGCTACCATCGGTGGCGCTCGCCGGTGTCGATACCTTGCGCCACGCAGCGCTCGCACGCCGTTACGGCACCCTGCTGCGCTGGCGTGGGGCGCACTTGACGGGCCACGCGGCCGCGCATGACGAGCTGCTCCAGGCTGTGTTGGCGGTCACACTCGCCGTAGCCTGCAGCGCGACCTTGGTGGCGTGGCGGCACATCGAATACGGCCAGTGGGCGATCTGGTCGTCCGCCAGCGTGGTTACCGGCAATGCCGCCAGCGCGCACCTGAAGCTGCGCGATCGCGGGCTTGGCGCGCTGCTCGGCGTACCGCTCGGCCTCGCGGTAGGGGCCGCTCTACCGCATGTTCTATTGGTCCACACCTTGGCGACTCTTGCCTCGGTCCTCACCCTCGTCGGATTCCGTCACTACGCGACAGGCTTTGCCGCGCGTTGCGCGTGCATCGCCTGCGCCTCCTGGGCGATTCAGCAGTCGCCCCTGGTCGCCTCGCTGCGGGTCGCCGAAGTACTGGCGGGTGGGGCGATAGGCGTCGCCTCGGTGTGGCTGGTGCGGTTCCTCGCACGCAACTGAAGGCGGTGCGACCGCACGCGCGTGCGCCAAATGCCCGGCGCCTTTCGTTGGCCGGAAAAGACAACCTGTTTCACGGATTTAATAAATATTTAGTTATTAGCGAACGGCGTCTACCGAACCGATGGGTCTAGACGAAGTGACTTCCGGGGGCTTCCGGAGGGCCGTCGACTTTCCTGATGAAGTGCGTGAAACCTGGGCTTTCCACTTTGCCACACCGGTGTCTCGGAAAGCGCGGAGTTGACCTGCAAAGCGTCACGGGCAGGCAAAAGGACACCATGGCGTCATGTATGTGCCTAAAAATTGACAGTTTCCGCTTAAAAATTTAGCAATTAGCATATTTAGTCATTAGATTGACGTTAATCGCCTGCGGCTGCTTTGGCTGTGCCCGCACTGTCAGGGATTCGACGTTGCCACCGGAAACCGCATCCATGCTTCCGACCTGCCGCTTCGGTCGGTATCGACCCTGCCGCGTAGGCTGGGCATGCGGTTCAGCAAGAAAGGAATCGCCGTGCTGCGTCTGCCGTCCCGCCGTAACACCCTTCGACCCATCGAGCGCCCGCTCGCCTGGCTTGCCGGCCTGGCGCTGGCGCTTTGTGCCGGCACTGCCGCAGGGGCTGCCGGCGGGCCGTCCAGCGTGGCGTTCTGGTACGCCGAGCGGCCGCCGCTGGCCGAGCTTTCCCAGTTCGACTGGGTGGTGCTCGAAGCGGCGCACCTCAAGCCGGCCGATGTCGGGTATCTGAAAGAGCAGGGCAGCACGCCCTTCGCCTATCTGTCGGTCGGCGAGTTCGACGGCGACGCCGCCGCCATCGCCGACAGCGGCCTGGCCCGGGGCAAGAGCGCGGTCCGCAACCAAGCCTGGAGCAGCCAGGTAATGGACCTCGCCGCGCCGAGCTGGCGGGCGCACCTGCTCAAGCGCGCCGCGGAGCTGCGCAAACAGGGCTACGCCGGCCTGTTCCTCGATACCCTGGACAGCTTCCAGCTACAGGCCGAGGAGCGCCGCGAGGGCCAGCGCCGGGCGCTGGCCAGTTTCCTCGCCCAGCTGCATCGCCAGGAGCCGGGCCTCAAGCTGTTTTTCAATCGCGGTTTCGAAGTGCTGCCGGAGTTGCCCGGCGTCGCGTCGGCGGTGGCCGTGGAGTCGATCCATGCCGGTTGGGACGCCGCTGCCGGGCAATACCGCGAGGTGCCCCAGGACGATCGCGATTGGCTGAAGGGCCACCTGGATGCCCTGCGCGCCCAGGGCATGCCCATCGTCGCCATCGACTACCTGCCGCCGGAGCGGCGTGACGAGGCGCGCACGCTCGCTGCGCGCCTGCGTAGCGAAGGCTACGTGCCGTTCGTCAGCACCCCGGCGCTGGACTACCTGGGGGTGAGCGACGTCGAGGTGCAACCGCGGCGCATCGCGCTGCTCTACGATCCGCGCGAGGGCGACCTGACCCTGAGCCCCGGTCACGTCTACCTCGGCGGCCTGCTCGAATACCTCGGTTATCGGGTCGACTACCTGCCCACCGACCAGCCGCTGCCCGAACGTCCGCTGAGCGGTCTCTACGCCGGGGTGGTGACCTGGATGACCAGTGGACCGCCGCTGGCCAGCGACGCCTTCGACAACTGGATCGCTGCACGTCTCGACGAAAAGGTGCCGGTGGCGTTCCTCGCCGGCCTGCCCACAGAGAACGACGGCCTGTTGCAGCGCCTGGGTATTCGCCGGCTGTCGCAGAAGCTCAAGGTCAAGCCGAGCACCGAGACCCACGACCAGGCGCTGCTTGGTTCCTTCGAAGCGCCGCTGGTGATCCGGATCCGCGACCTGCCGGCGCTCACCGTACTCGATCCGGCGCGGGTGACCCCGGCGCTCAAGCTCAAGGGCGACGGCAAGGAGTACGTGCCGGTGGCGACCGCCGACTGGGGGGGCTTCGCCCTGGCGCCCTATGTGCTGGAGGAGGGTAGCGAGCACCGGCGCTGGATCCTCGATCCGTTCGCCTTCCTGCGCAAGGCCTTGCGTCTTGTGCCGCTGCCGAGTCCCGACGCGACCACCGAGAATGGCCGGCGCATCGCCACCGTGCACATCGATGGCGACGGCTTCGTCTCCCGTGCCGAGGTGCCCGGCAGTCCCTATGCCGGCCAGCAGGTGCTGGAGGACTTCATCAAGCCCTATCCGTTCCTCACCTCGGTCTCGGTGATCGAAGGCGAGGTCGGGCCGAAGGGCATGTACCCGCACCTGGCCAGGGAACTGGAGCCGATCGCCCGGCGCATCTTCGCCGACGACAAGGTGGAGGTCGCCAGCCATACCTTCAGCCATCCGTTCTTCTGGCAGCCGCAACTGGCCGAGCAGGGCGAGAACTTCGAGGCCCAGTATGGCTACAAGATGGCTATCCCGGGCTACGACAAGGTCGACTTCGTACGCGAGGTGATCGGCGCCCGCGACTACATCGAGCAGCGCCTGACCACCCCGCGGAAGCCGGTCAAGATGATCTTCTGGTCCGGCGACGCGCTGCCCGACGCCGCCACCATCAAGCTCGCCTACGACGCCGGGCTGATGAACGTCAACGGCGGCAATACCGCGCTGACCCGGGCCTTTCCCTCGCTGACCGGACTCTACCCGCTTATCCGGCCCACCCGCGGCGGCGTGCAGTACTACGCGCCGATCATCAACGAGAACGTCTACACCAATCTCTGGCAGGGGCCGTACTACGGCTTCCGCGGCGTCATCGATACCTTCGCCCTGACCGACAGCCCGCGCCGCCTGCGCGGCCTGCACCTGTACTACCACTTCTATTCGGGGACCAAGCAGGCCTCGATCCGCACCATGCACCAGATCTACGCGGCGATGCAGGCGGAGCATCCGTTGTCGCTGTGGATGAGCGACTACATCCCGCGCCTGGAAGGCCTGCATCGCGCCAGCCTGGCCAAGCGTGCCGATGGCAGTTGGCAACTGCGTGGCTTCGCCGCCTTGCGCACGGTGCGCCTGGACCCGGCGCTGGGTTGGCCGGACCTCGGCCGCTCCACGGGAGTCGCGGGCGTGCGCGACCTGCCCCAGGGGCGCTATGTGCACCTGAGTGCGGCGAATGCGCGCCTGGTCCTGCGCGACAGCCGCGATCCGCGGCCGGCGCTGGAGGAGGCCAACCTGCCGCTGAAGCACTGGCGCTACCGCGACGATGGCCGCGTCGAGTTCGCCTTCGCCGGGCACCTGCCATTACGCCTGGTGGTGCGCGCGGCGGGCGATTGCCGGCTGAGCGCGGCCGGCAAGGCCTTCCCGGGAAAGGCCGGCAACGGCCTGTGGACGTTCGAGTTGCCGATGGAGCAGGTGCGCGATGGCCAACTCGTCTGCCGCTGACAAGCATCCCCAGGCGCGCCTGCTGAATCCCTGGGCCCTGCTGCCGGTCGCTCTCGGGGTGGCGCTGGTGCTGTGGCTGACCTTCAACAGCGAAGAAGTATTCATGCCCAGCGGCGATGGCGAGCCCGACGCGGTCTCGGTGAACTACGCCGAACTGCTGTTGCAGGCGCACCCGGAGAACGACGCGCTGCGCCTGACCCTGATCGACCTGCTGGTCAAGCTCGGCGACTTCGAGCAGGCGCGTCATCACCTCGCCCGTCTGCGCGGCAAGGACCGCCTGGCAACGCCGTTCTACGAGGTGGAACTGGACATCCTTGGCGCCCTGGCCAGGCCCGAGGGCATGGATGAGGAGCAGACGCGCCGATTGCTGGAGCGCCTGCGCAAGATCGAGCACGTTTCGTTGAACGACGCCATGCTCGAACGACTTGCCCGTCATGCCCTGGCCCTGGACGCGCCGGACCTGGCGGCGCGGACCTTTGCCGAACTGGCCGGCCGCGACCCGCAGGGCCGGCAGCGCTGGCTGGACGAGGCGGCGCGCTGGTACCTGGCTTCCGGCGAGCCGCTGCCGGCGGCGGACATCCAGCGGCAACTGGCCGAAGCGCAAACCGAGCCGGCGAAGTGCCTGGCCTATCTGCGCCAGGCCTTCGCCAGCCTGCTCGCTGGCGAGCGCGGCGAACAGGCGGCGTTGTTGCTGGACGAGCGGCTGGACGCCTTGCCGGAGGATGAATCGACCCTGGCCTGGCTCGCCGAGGGCGTACGCGCCGCCGAAGGCAGCCAGCGCTACGACCTGGCCGAACGCTTCATCCGGCGCTGGCGCGAATTGCGCCCCGAGGACCATGAGGCGCTGGCCGCCGACCTGCGCCTGAACATGGCCGCCGGGCGGGTCGAGCGGGCCTGGGAGGTCGGCCGGGAGCTGCTGGCCCTGCGCCCGGAGGACAGGACGCTGCTGGCCGATCTCGCGCGCCTTGGCGAATGGACCGGCAACGGCCCGCAGGCCCTGGGCCTGTGGAAGCAACTGCTGGCCGGCGCCGATGACCCGGCCCTGCGCGAGCATGCCTGGCGCCTGTCGCTGCAGATGTTCGATTTCGACAGCGCCATCGAGCTGCTGGCGCCCATCGGTGCGCAGCGACAGATGACCGACGAGGAACTCGATGCGCTGGTCTACAGCCATGAAACCCGCGGCACGCCGGAAGAGGGCGAGGCATGGCTGCGCGGCTACGTGCAGCGTTATCCGAAACAGCGCCTGGCCTGGCAGCGCTTGCAACAGATTCTCGAACACACCCAGCAGTTGCAGGAAGAGACCGGGGTCTGGGCGCGGATGGCCCGGCATTTCCCGCTGAGTGTCAAGGAACGCATGCAGTGGGCGGAAACCCACTGGAACCTGTTCGATCCGCGCCAGGCCTGGAAGGTCCTCGCCGGCGTGGATACCCGCGCGATCCGCGAGCCGGAGTTCTGGCGCCTGCGCGCGGCGCTGGCCTGGGCCCTGGAGCAGGACGACGATGCCCGCGCCGCCTACGAGCGCATGCTGGCCCTGGACATCCGCCTGAACAGCAGCGACGAGGACCAGTTGATCGCCCTGTACCGGGACAGCAATCCGAAGCAGGCCTTGCAGGTGCTTATCGGCAGTTGGCAGCGCAGCCGCGATCCGCGGCGCCTGGCCAGCGCCCTGCAACTGGCGGAGAACCTCCACGACTGGCCGGCCCTGAAGAGCCTGCTGGCCGAGGCCGAAGGCCTGCCGGAAGCGCAGGGCAGCCCCTATTACTGGGTGGCCAGGGCGCGGCTGGCGGAACAGGAAGGCCATGGCGACGTCGCCGAGCGTCTGTACCGGGAAGCCCTGGTGCGTTTCCCCGGCGAGAACCTGGTGCGCGAACGCCTGCTCTGGTTCTACATCGACCGTGGCCGTCGCGACAGCCTGGCGCCCCTGTTGGCGCAGTGGCATGGCCTGGCGCTGCGGGACAGCACGCTGTGGCTGCCGTTCGCCAGCGCCAGCCTGCTGCTCGAGCGTAACGACCAGGCGCTGGCCTGGTTCCGCCTGTACCTCAAGTCCAATCCCAACGACTGGCTGGTGCAGGCCGCCTACGCCGACGCACTGGATGCCAGCGGCTACAAGGACAAGGCACTGCGCCTGCGCCGACTACTGCTCCGGCGGCTCGACCGCGAGGCGGTCAGGGCCACCCCGGACAGCTTCGCCGCCTACCTGCGCCTGCTCGCCGTGGCCCAGGGGCCGCTGCTCGCCCAGGGCGAGGCGCGGCGGGCCTGGAATGGCGAGCCGGCGATGCTGCAGCTGTGGTTCGAGCAGTTCCTCGACCAGCTCGCCGCCACCAACCAGGAGCCGCTGAAGGATGACTGGCTGGCCTGGGCGCGCGGCCGGGGCCTGAAGATCGGGCGCAACGAAGAGATCCAGGCCGCCCTGCGCAGCCAGAATCGCGCCGCCCTGCAACGCCTGCTGGAGCGCGGCGAGCTGGATCCGGCGCAGCGGGTCGAGGCGCTGGTGCGTCTCGGCCATGGCGGCGAAGCGCTGGGCGAGGCCCTGGGCGCACTGGGCGACGGCCACTCGCGCGACAACCGCGAGCAGCTGCGGCGGCAGGCGGCGGAAATCCTCGAACGCACTCCCCAGGGCCTGCAACTGGGTTGGAACAAGCGCGACTTCGGCGGTCTCGACTTCAAGGGGCCGACGCTGCGCGCGGCGCGCCACCTCGGCGACGACTGGTACGCCGATCTCGAACTGGGCAGTGGCCGCTATCACGGCGATGCGCTGGATAGCTCGCTCCTCGGTAGCGAACGCAACGCCAGGCTGACGTTGCGGCGCGAACTGGCCGATGGCTTCGCCGCGGCGACGCTCGATGGCAGCTGGCGCGACGACGAGGACCGCCACGGTCTGGGGGTGCTGCGCAATTGGCGGCTGAGCTCGCGCGACGAACTGGAAGCGGGCCTCGACTGGCACCGCGAGACCGACGAGACCGGCCTGATGCGAGCCCTCGGCATGCGCGACAGCCTACGGCTCGGCGGCCGCCACACCCTCAGCGGGCGCGACCAGTTGAGCTGGTCGCTGGCGCACAACCGCTTCTCTACCCGCCAGGGCGACGACCTCGGCAACGGCGAGGCGCTGTCCCTGGAATGGGCCCACACACTGTTCTTCGACGGCCCGGCCTGGCAACTGCGCGGCGGCATCGACTACCAGCGCAATCGCCTGGAGAACCGCGTGCCGGACGACCTGCTGGCGGCCCATGGCGGTGCGCTGGCGCTCGATGGCGCGCGCAGCCAGGACCTGCTGCAGGACCGCTATGGCCAGGTTTACCTCGGCAGCACCTGGCGCCGTGGCTTCCCTGGCGCGCTGAACCGCAGCCGTCCGCAATACACCTGGATCGTCGACACCCTGGCCGGCTGGCAGTGGACAGAGAAGGAGTTCAACTACGGCATCGATCTCGGCATCGGCATGGAGCTGCTGGGCGACGACGAACTGGCGTTCACCTTCGGCTACCAGTCGGCTCCCCAGGGCGGCGGCGGCGATGCCGGCGGCACGCTCGGGGTGACCTACAGCACGCGCTTCGGCCGCTGAACGCGGCCCGGATACGGAATTCAACAGGAGGAACACAACATGCAATCCATCCGCTGCCTGGCTCTCGCGGCCGTCGCCCTGTTCATGGCGGGCTGCTCCAGCTTCACCAGCGAAAGCGCTACGCCGCTGGCGCGCGGCGCGCAGTGGGGCCTGGTGCCGCTGCTCAATTACTCCCAGGCGCCGCAGGCCGGCGAGCGTGCCGAGCAGATCCTGCTCAGCGTGCTGGCCGAGGAGGGCGTGCGGCCGCGCCTGTACCCGGCGCAGCCGCAAGGCGACCTGCAACTGGTCGACGACCGCGAGCGCCAGCAGCGCGCGCTGGACTGGGCACGCCAGCAGAAGCTGGCCTACGTGGTCACCGGCAGCGTCGAGGAGTGGCAGTACAAGAACGGCCTGGACGGCGAGCCGGCGGTGGGCGTCAGCCTGCAGGTGCTGGAGCCGGCCTCCGGGCGGGTGCTCTGGAGCACCAGCGGGGCGCGCGCCGGCTGGTCCCGGGAAAGCCTGGCGGGCGCCGCGCAGAAAGTCCTGCGCGAGCTGGTCGGCGACCTGCGGCTCGAGTGACGGCGATGTCCGCGCACAAGGATTTCGCCCTCGCACCGCGCGCCAGCGGCAGCGTCTCCTGGGTCGAGACGCTGGTCATCAGCGCGCTCGCGCTGGGCCTGGGCTGGTGGTTCAGCCCGGACGACCCGCTGCAGGTCAACGCCACCTTTCCCTGGGTGATCCTCGCGCCCCTGTTGCTGGGCATGCGCTACGGCTTCGTCCGCGGGTTGGCCAGCGCGGCGCTGCTGGTGGCGGCGCTGTTCGCGTTTCGCGTCCAGGGCGTCGAGGCCTATGCCCAGGTACCGGCGGCCTTCATCGTCGGCGTGCTGCTCTGCGCCATGTTGGTGGGCGAGTTCCGCGACATCTGGGAACGCCGCCTGGAGCGCCTGGAGCTGGCGAACGAGTACCGTCAGTTGCGCCTCGACGAATTCACCCGCGCCCATCACATCCTGCGCATCTCCCACGATCGCCTGGAACAGCGGGTCGCCGGCAACGACCAGAGCCTGCGCAGTTCGCTGCTCGGTCTGCGACAACTGCTGCGCGAGCTGCCGGGCGATGAGGCACCGCTCGATGCGCTGGCGGAAACCGTGCTGGCGCTGCTGGCCCAGTACGGTTCGCTGCGCATCGCCGGACTCTACCGGGTGCGCCACGACCGCACCCCGGAGCCGCAACCCTTGGCGACGCTCGGCGAGATGCCGGCGCTGGACGCCGACGATCTGCTGGTGCGCACCTGCCTGGAGCGCGGCGAACTGGTCAGCGTGCGCCAGGAACTGCTGGAGCGTGGCGAGCAGCGTGCGCACAGCGCGCTGCAGGTGTGCGTGCCGCTGGTCGACACCGATGGGCGGATCCTCGCCCTGCTGGCGGTGGAGCAGATGCCGTTCTTCGTCTTCAACGAACGTACCTTCAGCCTGCTGGCGATCCTCGCCGGGCACATCGCCGACTTGCTGCAGAGCGACCGTCGCGCACTGCAACTGGCCGACATCGACGCCCAGCGCTTCTCCCAGTACCTCAAGCGCTCCCTGCTGGACGCCCGCGACCATGGATTGCCGGCCTGCCTGTATGCCTTCGAGTTGACCGATGCGCGCTACGGCGAAGAGGTCCAGCGTCTGCTTGAAGGCAGCCAGCGTGGCCTCGACGTGCAGTTGCGACTGCGCAACGACGAGGGCCGGCGGGTCCTGCTGGTGTTGTTGCCGCTGACTTCCGCCGAAGGCTCCCAGGGGTATCTGCAGCGCCTGAGGATTCTCTTCGCCGAACGCTTCGGCCAGGCCCGCGAGCTGGAGTCGCTGGGCGTGCGCATCCGCCAGTACGAACTGGACGCCGGCAACGATCGGCAGGCGCTGGGACATTTCCTTTTCAACGAGTGCGGCCTGAATGATCAGCAAGTGGCTGTTTAGCGGCGCCTTCCTGTTCGAGCTGAGCAGTTGGGCGAGTGTCTTCGCCGACCTGCCGTTCGGCCAGGCGCTGGCGCTCTACCTGTTCGCCCACGGCCTGGGCAGCGCGCTGCTGTGCGTCGGCGTATGGCTGCTGCTGCCGCGGCGCTACAAGTTCCCGCTGCCGTGGAGCCCGCTGTTCCTCTTCAGCCTGGCCTTCTTCGTGCCGCTGATCGGGGCGGTCGGCGTCGCCGCGGCGGTATTCCCGGCGCTATACCTGCCGCGCCAGCGTGGCGAGCAGGCCTGGCAGGCGATGGGCGTCCCCGAGCTGCCGTTCCGGCCGAAGGAAAAGCGCCTCGACATGATGTTCAGCGACGGCGGCCTGCAGGACGTCCTGCGCCATGCGCCGGACCCGAACCAGCGGCTCACGGCGATCTTCGCCACCCGGCGGATGCCCGGCAAGGAAGCGATCCCGATCCTCAAGCTGGCCCTGCGCGACCCTGCCGACGACGTCCGCCTGCTGGCCTACTCGATGCTCGACCAGAAGGAAAGCCGGATCAACCAGCGCATCGAGGCCGCCTTAGGCCGCCTCGCCGGCGCCACGCCGGCGCGACGCGGCGCGCTGCACGGAACCCTGGCGCGCTGGTACTGGGAACTGGCCTACCTGGGGTTGGCCCAGGGCAGCGTGCTGGAGCACATCCTCGAGCAGGCGCGCGAGCATACCGACCAGGCGCTGCGCGGCACACCCTCGGCCGACCTGCATCTGCTGGCCGGGCGCATCGCCCTCGAACAAGGCCGCCTGGAAGATGCCGGACGCGCCCTCCAGGCCGCCGAGGAGGCGGGAATCGATAGCGCCCAGCTGGCGCCGTTCCGCGCCGAGGTGGCGTTCTTCCAGCGGCGCTACCGGGACATCCCCCGGCTTCTCGCCGGAATGCCCGACGACATGCTGCAACGGCCGCCCTTCGCGGCCCTGGCGAGATACTGGACATGACCGAACACACCGCTCCGACGGCGCCCGTCGCCGATGTCTGCCTGCTGCTGGAGGGCACTTGGCCCTATGTCCGCGGCGGCGTCTCCAGCTGGGTCAACCAGTTGATCCTCGGTCTCCCCGACCTGACCTTCTCGGTGTTCTTCATCGGCGGCCAGAAGGATGCCTACGGCAAGCGCCACTACCCGATCCCGGACAATGTGCTGCACATCGAGGAACACTTCCTGGAAACCGCCTGGAGTTCGCCGAACCCGCAGACGCGACAGGGCAGTAGCGAGACCGAAAAGGCGTTGCGCGATCTGCACCGTTTCTTCCACTACCCGGAGACGCCGGACGTGGAGGAGGGCGACGCGCTGCTCGACCTGCTCGCCGAGGGCCGCATCGGCCGCGAGGACTTTCTCCACAGCAAGGCCAGTTGGGAGGCGATCACCGCAGGCTACGAGCGCTATTGCACCGATCCGTCCTTCGTCAATTACTTCTGGACCCTGCGCTCGATGCAGGCGCCGGTGTTCATGCTCGCCGAGACGGCCCGGCGGATGCCGCGGGCGCGCATGCTGCACTCGATCTCCACCGGCTACGCCGGCCTGCTGGGCTGCATCCTGCAACGTCGCTGGGGCTGCCGCTACCTGCTCAGCGAGCACGGCATCTACACCAAGGAGCGCAAGATCGACCTGGCCCAGGCCAACTGGATCGCGGAGAACCCCGACGAGCAGCTGAGTACCGGACTGGATGCCGAGGTCAGCTACATCCGTCGCTTGTGGATCCGCTTCTTCGAGCGTGTCGGCCTGCTCACCTATCGCGCCGCCAATCCGATCGTCGCCCTCTACGAAGGCAACCGCCAGCGCCAGGTACTCGATGGCGCCGAGCCACGGCGCACCCGGGTGATCCCCAACGGCATCGACCTCGATGCCTGGGCCGGCGCCCTCGAACGGCGGCCGCCGGGGATTCCGCCGGTGGTCGGGCTGGTCGGCCGGGTAGTGCCGATCAAGGACGTGAAGACCTTCATCCGCGCCATGCGCGGGGTGGTCAGCGCGATGCCGGAGGCGGAGGGCTGGATCGTCGGTCCGGAGGAGGAAGATCCGGACTATGCCAGCGAATGCCGCAGCCTGGTGGCCAGCCTCGGCCTGCAGGACAAGGTGAAGTTCCTCGGTTTCCGTCGGATCGGCGAGGTCCTGCCGCAACTCGGCCTGATGGTCCTCACCTCGATCAGCGAAGCGCAGCCGCTGGTGATCCTCGAAGCCTGGGCTGCCGGCGCCCCGGTGGTGAGCAGCGACGTCGGCTCCTGCCGCGAACTGATCGAAGGCGCCGACGCCGAAGATCGCGCCCTGGGTCGCGCCGGGGAGGTGGTGGCGATCGCCGACCCGCAGGCCACTTCGCGGGCGATCCTCGCCCTGCTGCGCAATCCGCAGCGCTGGCAGGCGGCCCAGGCGGTCGGCCTGCAACGGGTCGAACGCTACTACACCGAGGCGCTGATGCTCGGACGTTACCGCGGGCTGTACCGCGAAGCCACGGAGATTGCATGACATGGCCGGCATCGGCTTCGAACTGCGGAAGATCCTTTCCCGCGATTCCTATACGGCGACCCTGCGCGCCTACCTCTACGCCGGGCTGATCAGCTCCGGTCCCTGGGTGCTGTCGATCGTCAGCGTGATGCTGATCGGCGTGCTGAGCCTCGGCGTGGTGGTGCCGGACGTGCTGGTCCGGCAGTTCCTGATCACGGTGACCTACCTGATGGCGCTGTCGCTGATCTTCACCGGGGGACTGCAACTGTTCTTCACCCGCTTCATTTCCGATCGCCTGTTCGAGCGCAAGCACGAGGCGATCCTGCCCAACCTGGTGGGCGTGCTGTTGCTGGTGACGTTGGCGGCGGGCCTGCTCTCGGCGATATTGCTGGCGACCCTGTTCGATGAGCCGTTCGCTTACCGCCTGCTGGTGATGGCCAACTTCGTGGTGCTCTGCAACCTGTGGCTGGTGATCATCTTCCTGTCGGGAATGAAGGCCTACAAACGCATCCTGCTGGTGATGTTCATCGGCTACGCGCTGATGGTCGCCTGTGCCTACCTGCTGCGTTTCATGCAGATGGACGGCCTGCTGCTGGCATTGCTGATCGGCCACGCCAGCCTGCTGTTCGTCTTCCTCTACGACATCCTCCGCGAGTACCCGGCCAGGCGCATGGTGGCCTTCGACTTCCTCGACCGCCGGCAGGTCTTCGTCAGCCTGCTGCTGACCGGCCTCTGCTACAACCTGGGGATCTGGATCGACAAGTTCATCTTCTGGTTCAACCCCTCCACCTCGGACCTGGTGATCGGCCCGCTGCGCGCCTCGATCCTCTACGACCTGCCGATCTTCCTCGCCTACCTGTCGATCATTCCCGGCATGGCGGTGTTCCTGGTGCGCATCGAGACCGACTTCGCCGAGTGGTACGAGCGGGTCTACGAGGCGATCCGCGGCGGCGAGACTCTGCAGCACATCGGCCTGCTCAAGGAGCAGATGATCCTCGCCATCCGCCAGGGCCTGCTGGAAATCTGCAAGGTGCAGGGGCTGGCGGTGGTCCTGCTGTTCCTGCTGGCGCCGCAACTGCTCGGCTGGCTGGGAATTTCCCGCTACTACCTGCCGCTGTTCTACATCGACCTGATCGGGGTGAGCATCCAGGTAGTGTTCATGGCCTTGCTCAACGTCTTCTTCTACCTGGACAAGCGCCGCATCGTCCTCGAACTCTGCGTGCTGTTCGTGATCGTCAACGGCGCCCTGACCTTCGTCAGCCTGCTGCTCGGGCCGAGCTTCTTCGGCTACGGCTTCACCCTGTCGCTGCTGGTCTGCGTGCTGGTCGGGCTGTACCGCCTGACCACCGCGCTGGACGACCTGGAGTACGAGACCTTCATGCTCAATCGCTGAGGGGTTTCGCCGGCGGCAGGGTCTTTCAGAAAGGGCCGATTCACCCGGTTGAATCGGCCCCTTTTTTTGCTTCCTCGATGCGTTTTTGCAGCTTCTGCATATCCACCAGGCGTTGCGTACCGAAGGTTCGCATCGGCAGGTCGCCGCTCTCTATCCAGGCGTAGAGCAGGTCCGGCCGGTCGCTGAGGCCGGTCAGGAAGGCGAAACGCATCAGGGTTATATAGCGGGGGCACTCGGCGAAACCCTCTTGGGGGAGTTCTTCCACTTTCATCAGGCGTCCTGCACCATGGTCCGATGTTGGAGGGGAACCCTCGGTCTAGAGGGCTTGGATTCATATTGATCTACTAACAGTTAGTGAATCAATATGCATAGGGAACCATCAGACGCGGACTACACATGGTAAAGAATCGACGTTTGTTCACTGCTGGCAAGCGCTTGCGCGCCCTGCGCGAGCTGATGGGCTTGAGCCGTCCGCAGTTCGCCGAGTTGGTGGGGATGACGGCCAAGCGCCTGGAGAACATCGAGAACGAGCTGCAGCGCATGCACGACGAGGACTTCGAGAAGGTCTGCGGAACCTTCCCGGAGTTCAGCGACTGGATCGCCTATGAAGGCAGCATAGAGCCGCAGTCGATCGCCTGGAAGGTCGCCGACTCGGCGCAGGCGGCCGCGGTCTACCTGGTGGAGCGCAACCCGGTGCTGCTTGAGCAGCACGGCATCGACATGCAGGCCTGGCGCGAACGCCACCGCGAGATACGCGAGGCGCTGCTGGCGGCGGAACAGGCGCCGGAGGCGGAGCCGGCGCCCCTGGAAGAGCCGCCGGAACCCAGGCGCCAGCGGAAGAGGAAAACGCCCGCGAGCGGCAAGGGCGACTGAGGCGCATCGCGCCAGAAACGAAGGGAAGTATCTGTACATGGTCTATGTAGTGAGGAAGCGCTGCCTGTTTCGCGCCGGCGAGCGCCTGTTCGGGTTGCGCGGGCTGACGGGGTTGAACCGACCGCAGTTTTCCGAGGTGGTCGGCATGGATCCCAAACGCCTTGAGAACATCGAGAGTGGCCGGCAGCGCATGCACGACGAGGATTTCGAGAAGGTCTGCGGGACCTTCCCGGAGTTCAGCGACTGGATCGCCTATGAAGGCAGCATCGAACCGCAGTCGATCGCCTGGAAGATCGCCGAGGCCGCCCAGGAAGCGGCGGTCTATCTGGTGGAGCGTAACCCCGAGCTGCTCGAACTCCACGGTCTCGACGTGCCGGCCTGGCGCGAGAAGCATCGGGAAATCCTCAAGAAGGTGCGCAAGCGGGAGTTGTCGCCGCCACCCGAAAAACCACCGAAACCCAGGCGCAAGCGCAAGCCGAGAAGCAACCTGCCCACACCCACCGACGGTACCTGAGACCGGCTCCCTCTCCCCAGCCCTCTCCCGCAAGCGGGAGAGGCAACGGGGCTCCCGAAGCCCAGCGGTAGGGCGGATAACGCGCAGCGTTATCCGCCGTCAGCCCCAGGAGGGCCTCAGAACACCACTCCTACCGGATAGACGAAGGCGTTCACGTCGTAGAACGGCGTGCGCTGGTAGAACCATTGCAGGCGCGCCTGCGGATCGGCGGCGAAGGCCTTGTCCTCGCGCAGGCGTTTGTCGAAGGCGGACTTCAGCGCCGGGTCTTCCGCCAGCATCTTGCGCGCCATCGGCTCCATCACGTATTCCTCCGGCTCCTCGGCGGCCACCAGGGTGGAATTGAAGAAGCCCCAGGACCAGAAGGAATCCGGACTCTGCGGTTGCAGCAGGTCGATGGCCAGGACGCCCAGCGGCTGGGCGGTGTCGATCGACAGCGAGCCGGCCGGGAAGGTCTGCAAGCGTTGGAACGGCTTCGGCGTGCCGCTGACCAGCAGGCGACCTTCGTAGCCCGGAATCCGGTTGCCTTGCACGCGATCCGGTTCGAAGCCATCGGCGAGCTTGATGTCGTCCATGCGGTACAGGGTCACGGCGATTTCGGTCGGACGCTCGAGGGTGCTATAGCGGATGCCATGGGCCTTGATCCGGGCGATCACCTCGTGCCACTGCGCCGGGACGATGAAACGCTGGGGACGCGGCACCACCAGGTCGGGTACGCCGTTGTCGGTCACCGGTAGTTTCAGCGTCTTCGGCCGGTTGCTCCAGACGATGGTGCGGGCCCCAGTGACCGGCGATTGCTCGTAGCGGTAGTCGCCGACCACGAACGGCGTCTCGGCGGCCTCGCCCGGCTTCCAGGTGAGGATCACCTCCTTCTGCCGCAGCAGGCGCTCGCGGTCGCTGGCGATGGCCTGGCGCAGGCTGGCGGCCTGCTCGCCGATCACCTCGAACATCGCCTTGAGCATCACGTAGTTGCCCAGCACCTGGGTCTTGTACGGATGCAGGGCGTGTTGCTCGATGAGGATCGACGGCACGTTGCGGATGTCGCCGTACTGGTTGGAGAAGCGCGCCAGGTCGGTGCGGTAGGGGTAGTAGCCCTGGGTCGGATCCTGGTTGTCGTTCAGGCTGATGCATTCATGGACCATGTGCCCGAGGCTTTCCAGCGCCTGGTACACCGGCTTGCGCATGACCTGGTCCATCCAGGCGCTGCTCGCCGGTGACCAGCCGTTGCCATTGTGGCAGTAGGAGCTGTCGTAGGGATACATGGCGCCGTCGGTGGAGTGGGTGTCGGCGAAGAAGCTCAGCTCGTAGTGGTTGAACACCCAGGCGACGTTGCGGATCTCCGCGCTGTCGAGCTTGGTGAAGTCGCGGTTGAGATTGAGATTGCGGCCGTTCACCCGCCAGCCGGTCTCCTGCGGGCCGTTCTGGTTGATCCGCCCGTAGGCGCTGCGGCGCAGGTCGCCGTCGACGTTGACCACCGGGATGAACAGCAGGTTGATCTTCTCCAGCAGCCCGGCGAGCGGGCGGTCGGCAGCGCTCATGTCGCGCAGCAGCATGAACATGGCGTCCTTGCCGTTGGCCTCGCCGGGATGGATCTCGGCTTCCACCAGCAAGGTCGGCTTGGCGGAGCGCTTCAGGCCGGCGGCGGACTTGTCGGCCTCGGTGGAGGCGGTCACCAGCAGCATCGGGTGACCCTCGGCGCTGCGCTCGGGCAACTCGCGCAGGGCGATGCGGCCGGAGGAGGCGGCTACCAGTTTCTCCAGGTAGGCGCGGGTCTCGCGGTAGTCGCTGGTACGCTGGAAGTCGCTGCTCTCGGCCTGGGTGATCAAGGGGTCGCCGGGCTTGGCGAGGTAGCGCAGGCTGCCCAGCCTCTGCTCGAACATCGGTGGCAGGATGCGCTGGCGGGCCGCGGCCGGGTAGGCGCTGTCATCGATGTAGGCGGGCGCGTGGGGCAGCTCCGCGTGAGCGGGCAGGGCGCTCGCCAGCAGGACGCCGGCGAGTAGCGAACGGGGTAGGCAAGGGAACACGATGAACCTCCATGTGGATGGGAACGGCCGCGGCGTGGGCGGGCCTGCGCGACGCGAGCCACGCGTCGTCGCGCAGCCAGTGCAGTGAAACGCCGGCGGCAGGCATCGGTGTTGACGCCGGGCAAGGCGCGGCGAAGCCGATGGCGAGAGCGCCGCCGGTGGATGGTTCAGGGCTGGGTTTGCAGACCCTCCAGCAGTGCCTGGTGGAAGCGTTCCGGAGCCTGTATCTGCGGGGTATGGCCAAGGTCGGGGAATTCCACCAGGGTCGCCTGGGGAATCCGTCGGGCGGCGTCCTTGCCCAGTTGCGCGTAGTTGCCCAGCCTGGCTTTCAGTTCCGCCGGCGCGGCGTCCTTGCCGATGGCGGTGTTGTCTTTCTCGCCGATCAGCAGCAGGGTCGGCATCTGCAACCGGTCCAGTTCGTAGACCACCGGCTGGGTGAAGATCATGTCGTAGGTCAGCGCCGAGTTCCAGGCCACCGACTCGCGCCCCTTGCCGCGATACATGCCGGCCTGCATCTGTACCCAGCGATCGAACTCGGGGCGCCATTCGCCGGCGTAGTAGGTGGCTTGCTGGTATTGGCGAATGCCTTCGGCGCTGGTCTGCAAGTCGCGCCTGTACCAGTCGTCGACGCTGCGCCAGGGCACGCCCAGGGCCTTCCAGTCCTCCAGACCGATGGGGTTGACCAGCACCAGTCGTTCGACCTGCCGCGGATAGAGCAGGGCGTAGCGGGTAGCGAGCATGCCGCCCATGGAGTGGCCGATCACGCTGGCCCGGGCGACGCCGAGCCGTTCCAGCAGGGCGTGGGTGTTGGCTGCCAGTTGCTGGAAGCTGTACTGGTAATGGGCCGGCTTGCTCGACTTGCAGAAACCGACCTGGTCGACGGCGATCACCCGGTAGCCGGCGTCGGCGAGCACGTCGATGGTGCGCTCCCAGGTCCCGGCACAGAAATTCTTGCCGTGCATGAGCAGGATGGTGCGGCCGTTGGCTTTCTTCGGCGCGACGTCGAGGTAGGCCATGCTCAGCGGCTGGCCCTGGGAGGTGAAGTCCAGATAATGCACCGGATAGGCGTAGTCGAAGCCTTCCAGGCGTTCGCCGTAGACCGGCGCCTGGCTGGCCAGCGCCGGCCCGCAGGCGAGGGCGAGACAGAGGCTGAGGCGGGGTAGGGACATGCGATCGCTCCTGTGTGGGTCTGCTGGAGGATGCACGTCAGGGCGCGAGCTGGCCAGTCCTGGCCGGTTGCCTACAGTTGCTTCAGATACTTCACCACGTCTGCCGCGCCAGCCGCCCGCAGACCTTCGCCGAGGGCATCGGCGCGTTCGTCGTTGCGGGGCAGCAACAGGCACTCCGGGGTTTCCGGGGTGAACAGGGCGAGTCGCGCATAGGGCAGGCCGGTATCCAGCAGCAGGCTCATGAAGGTCGGCTCGGACCAGGCCTCGGTCGGAATCCGCAGCATGTGGTAGCGCTGTTCCAGTTCGTCCAGCGCGCCGGGCTCCAGTTCGTAGCGTTCCAGGTGTGCCGGCAGCTTCAGTTCCAGTTCGCGGCGGCGGGCGTAGACGATCGCCGCGGCGAAGGCGCAGGCCTGGCGTTCGCCCGCCCAGAACAGGCGCTCGCCGTGCCAGGCGGCCTGGCGCAGGCGGATGCTGTCGCCGTTGGTGAAACGCGGCAGGGCCAGGCTCAGGGCCTTGACGAAATCCTTGTAGCTGATGATCCGTACGCCCCGGCAGACCTCGGCCGTGGCCAGGTCTTCCAGGCGTGGGCAAGGTGCCTGGACGAGGATCTCCCGGCTGCATACGCCTTCGATGGTCTTCAGGTCGACCGACTCCAGGGTGGAGTGGCTGACCCGCACCAGGCGCTTGAGGACCGCGTGGGCTTCCGCCTTGTCTTCCTGGACCGGGCCGGACAGCGCGCCGCGCGGCAGGTCGACCAGGGTGTGCAGGGGCGGTCCGGCCTGCCACCAGACGCTCGGCTCCGGCCGTCGCAATGGCTGGAACGGCAGCTCGAGGGCGGCCGCCCGTTCGCGCAGCTCCCGCCCATCGCTTCGCGCGGCACCCAGGCGCAGGCGGTTGGCGAGTGCGGAAAGGCGACCGGTGAAGGTGCTGTTGCTACGCGAGTTGGAACTCATGATCGACGGAGGGCTCCTCGGGCTCGGCGACCGACGCGGAAAGGGGTGGGAGGGGACGGCGACGGTCCGTCCATTGAAGCACAGGTTCGGGCGTGACATTCAACCGCGTGGTTTGTGGCAAGCTGTCGTGGTTCATTCAAGCGGGGGGCTCCATGCCCAGTCTCATCATGGATATCGCCCTGTCCGGCGAACGCCTGCAGGCCATCTACGGCGGCAGGGCCAATCGGGTCCTGC
Organism: Pseudomonas sp. HMSC065H01; assembly: GCF_001815235.1. NCBI lineage: Bacteria > Pseudomonadati > Pseudomonadota > Gammaproteobacteria > Pseudomonadales > Pseudomonadaceae > Pseudomonas > Pseudomonas sp. HMSC065H01. The sequence continues at coordinate 59,885 of NZ_KV819862.1, forward strand.
TGCGCAGCCGCGACGGTCGCCGGGTGAACCTGCCGGCCCATCACCTGCGTCCGTTCATCGGCCACGATGGCGTGCATGGCACGTTCCGCCTCGATTTCAGCGAGGATGGCCGCCTGCTGGCGCTGCAACGCCTCGCCTGAGCGGGCGCTCGACGGCTATAATCGGCACCCTTCATTCTGCCGACCGATACCCGACCATGTACACCCTGGCCCGCCAGCTGCTGTTCAAACTGTCCCCGGAAACCTCCCACGAACTGTCCATCGACCTGATCGGGGCCGGCGGCCGCCTGGGCCTGAACCGCCTGCTGACGCCCAAGCCGGCCAGTCTGCCGGTCTCTGTGCTGGGCCTGGAGTTTCCCAACCCGGTGGGGCTGGCCGCGGGCCTGGACAAGAACGGCGACGCCATCGACGGGTTCGGCCAGCTCGGTTTCGGCTTCATCGAGATCGGCACCGTCACTCCGCGACCGCAGCCGGGCAATCCCAGGCCGCGCCTGTTCCGCCTGCCGCAAGCCAACGCGATCATCAATCGCATGGGTTTCAACAACCACGGCGTCGACCACCTGCTGGCACGGGTGCGCGCGGCGAAGTATCGCGGCGTACTGGGGATCAACATCGGCAAGAACTTCGATACCCCGGTGGAGCGCGCGGTCGACGACTACCTGATCTGCCTGGACAAGGTCTACGCCGACGCCAGCTACGTCACCGTCAACGTCAGCTCGCCGAACACGCCCGGCCTGCGCAGCCTGCAGTTCGGCGATTCGCTCAAGCAACTGCTGGAGGCACTGCGCCAGCGCCAGGAAGCGCTGGCGCTGCGGCATGGCCGGCGGGTACCGCTGGCGATCAAGATCGCCCCGGACATGACCGAGGAAGAGACCGCGCTGGTCGCCGCGGCGCTGGTCGAGGCGGGGATGGACGCGGTGATCGCGACCAATACCACTCTCGGCCGCGAAGGCGTGGAAGGCCTGCCGCATGGCGACGAGGCGGGTGGCCTGTCCGGCGCGCCGGTGCGGGAGAAGAGCACGCACACGGTGAAGGTGCTGGCCGGCGAGCTGGGCGGACGGCTGCCGATCATCGCCGCCGGCGGTATCACCGAGGGCGCGCACGCGGCGGAGAAGATCGCCGCCGGGGCGAGCCTGGTGCAGATCTATTCGGGTTACATCTACAAGGGACCGGCGTTGATCCGCGAAGCGGTGGATGCCATCGCCGCTTTGCCGCGGCGGAATTGAAAAGGGCTCCTTGCGGAGCCCTTGGGCTTGCGCCCGCCGCCCGGATGGGGCGTGCCTTGGGGAAATCGGTGCTATCCGTGTTGTCGCTTACACGTGCTGGAGTTGATTGAGACGTTGTAAGCCGGCCGTGCCAGTGAGGCCGTCCCAGTTGTCGCCACGGCCCTCGCGCCAGCCGTTGAGCCAGGACTGCCGCGTCGTAGGATGGGTGAACGGACAAAGATCACGAGATTTACCGGTTATGCCGTTCTGATAACCACGCAAGAAGGCTCTTTCCAACGGATCACGCTTAAGTCTTCTCATAGGGTGTTGCCCTCACTTGTTGACTGTTATGTCCCGTTGGCCCCCAGGGGAGGCCTGGCGAAGCTTTCGCCGAAAGGGGTCGTTGCCGGCGTGACGACCCTCGCCCGACACCGTTGCGGTGGCGGATTAACTGGAGTTCTAACCAAAGCGTTCAGGCGTGTGAATGACCGATTTGTCATAAAGACTTAACGCTTTCGTCGATAGGGCCATATGTTGCAGGCTCATGACGCCTGGTTTCCGGCGCTAACGCCGCAGGGTCGCGGGGTTGCGCCTTATAACGATTTGTACCCCCACCAATTGAGATTTCCTCGCATTCCGACGAAGGGTCGCCCAGACTGCGACTCGGGGTCGCAGCGAGCAACGCCGGGAGCGTTCCGGCAATCGAACCACGGCACCTGGTGCCAAAGAAGTGCCCATGAGGGTGCTTCCACTGACAAGGGCTACGGCCCGGGAAGGCGATATGGCTGATGTTTACGAATTGTTTCTGACCTGCCCGAAAGGCCTGGAAAGCCTGCTCCTCGAAGAGGCGCAGGGGCTCGGCCTGGACGAGGCGCGCGCCCAGGTGTCGGCGGTGCGCGGACAGGGCAGCCTGGAGGTGGCCTATCGCCTCTGCCTGTGGTCGCGCCTGGCCAACCGGGTCTTGCTGGTGCTGGCGCGATTCCCGGTGGAGAACGCCGAGTCCATGTACATGGCGGTCCACGCGGTGAACTGGGAAGACCACCTGGACGCCGGCGGCACGCTGGCGGTGGAGTTCAGCGGCAAGGGCTCGGGCATCGACAACACTCATTTCGGGGCGCTGAAGGTCAAGGATGCGATCGTCGACAACCTGCGCGAGCGCTCCGGCCGACGCCCGTCGGTGGACAAGGTCAATCCGGACGTGCGCGTCCACCTGCACCTTGACCGCGGCCAGGCGACCCTCTCCCTGGACCTCTCCGGGCATAGCCTGCACCAGCGCGGCTATCGTCTGCAGCAGGGCGCCGCGCCGCTGAAGGAGAACCTGGCGGCGGCGGTGTTGATCCGTGCCGGCTGGCCGAAGATCGCCGCCGAGGGCGGTGCCCTGGCCGACCCGATGTGCGGCGTCGGCACCTTCCTGGTCGAGGCGGCGCTGATGGCTGCCGATATCGCGCCGAACCTCAGGCGCGAGCGCTGGGGCTTCAGCAATTGGCTGGGGCACGTGCCGGCGCTGTGGCGCAAGCTCCACGAGGAAGCCCAGCAGCGCGCGGCGGCCGGCCTGGCCAGGCCGCCGTTGTGGATTCGCGGCTACGAGGCCGATCCGCGCCTGATCCAGCCGGCGCGCAACAATATCGAGCGTGCCGGAGTGGCCGACTGGGTGAAGATCTACCAGGGCGAACTGGCGACTTTCGAGCCGCGCCCGGACAAGGGCCAGACCGGCCTGGTGATCTGCAACCCGCCCTATGGCGAGCGCCTCGGCGACGAAGCCAGCCTGCTGTATCTCTACCAGAACCTCGGCGAGCGCCTGCGCCAGAGCTGCATCGGCTGGAGCGCCGGGGTGTTCACCGGGGCGCCGGAACTGGGCAAGCGCATGGGTATCCGCAGCCATAAGCAATACGCGTTCTGGAACGGCGCGCTGGCCTGCAAGCTGCTGATGATCCAGGTCGAGCCGCGCCAGTTCGTCACCGGCGAGCGTGGCGAACGCAACGACGAAGGCCTGGCGCGGGCGCCGAGCGAGCCGGCACGGCTGAGCGAGGGCGGGCAGATGTTCGCCAATCGCCTGCAGAAGAACCTCCGGCAACTGGGCAAATGGGCGCGCCGCGACAAGATCGAGTGCTATCGCCTGTATGACGCCGACATGCCGGAGTATGCCCTGGCGGTGGATATCTACGGCGATTGGGTTCACGTCCAGGAGTACGCCGCGCCCAAGTCGATCGATCCGGCAAAAGCCCAGGCGCGCCTGTTCGACGCCCTGGCGGCGATTCCGCAGACCCTGGGCGTTGCCCAGGAGCGGGTGGTGGTCAAGCGCCGCGAGCGCCAGGCCGGCAAGAAGCAGTACGAACGGCAGAGCAGCGAGGGCAAGTTCCTCGAGGTGGGCGAGGGCGATGTGCGCCTGCTGGTGAACCTGACCGATTACCTGGATACCGGGCTGTTCCTCGATCACCGGCCGATGCGCCTGCGCATCCAGAAGGAGGCGGCCGGCAAGCGCTTCCTCAACCTGTTCTGCTATACCGCCACGGCCACCGTGCATGCGGCCAGGGGCGGCGCGCGCAGCACCACCAGCGTCGACCTGTCGAAGACCTACCTGGACTGGGCGCGCCGCAACCTGTCGCTCAACGGCTTTTCCGACAAGCAGCGCCTGGTGCACGGCGACGTGATGGAGTGGTTGCGGGAAGACGATGGCCAGTACGAACTGATCTTCATCGACCCGCCGACCTTCTCCAACTCCAAGCGCATGGAAGGCGTATTCGACGTGCAGCGCGACCACGTCGAACTGCTCGACCTGGCCATGGCGCGGCTGGTGCCGGGCGGGGTGCTGTATTTCTCCAACAACTTCCGCAAGTTCGAACTGGACGAGAGCGTGCAGGCCCGCTATGCGGTCGAAGAGATCACTGGCGAAACCCTCGATCCGGATTTCGCGCGTAATCCGAAGATCCATCGGGCCTGGAGAATCACCGTTCGCTGAGGCGAGCGGCATTCATGCAAAAGGCCGCCGGCGGGCAACCGCTGGCGGCCTTTTTTTTCGTACTGCGCCTTATTTCCGCGCGTGCAGGCTCAGCAGTACCTGGTCGAGGATCGCCGAAGCGCCCCACGGCCGCGGGCTGTTGAGGATCGCCACCACCACCCAGTTGTGGCCGCTGGCGTCGCGGCTGAAGCCGGCGAGGGCGCGCACGGTGTTGAGGGTGCCGGTCTTCACGTGCGCCTCGCCGACCAGTGCGGTGCGCCGCAGGCGTTTGCGCATGGTGCCGTCGAGGCCGGCCAGCGGCAGCGAGGAGATGTACTCCGCTGCATAGGGGCTGTGCCAGGCGGCTTGCAGCATCGCCGCCATCTCACGGGCGCTGACCCGTTCCTGGCGCGACAGTCCCGAGCCGTTCTCCATCACCAGGCGCGGCGCGGTGATGCCCTTGCGCGCCAGCCACTGCCGCACCACCCGCTGCGCGGCCTGGGCGTCGTCGCCGTCGGCGCTGTTGCGGAACTGCGCGCCGATGGAGAGGAACAACTGCCGGGCCATGGTGTTGTTACTGTATTTGTTGATGTCGCGGATGATCTCGACCAGGTCTGGCGAGAAGGCCTTGGCGATCAGCGTGGCGTTGCGCGGTACGCTGCCCTGGCGGTCCTTGCCGAGGATGCTGCCGCCCAGCTCCTGCCAGATGCCGCGCACCGCGCCGGCGGTGTAGCCGGGGTGGTCGAGCAGCGACATGTAGGTCTGCGCGCTACAGCCCTGGGGAATCTGTCCGGTGGCCAGCAGGGTGGTGCCGTCGAACTGGGTCACCGGGCTGAAGCGCAGCTTCGGCCAGGCCGGGCAGGTGGCCGGCGCGGTCATCTTCACCTGGTTGTCGATGCGTACGTTGGCCAGCGGCGGGTCCATCTGCACGTTGACCTTGTTGCCGTCGGTGCGCACCACCATGCGCACGCTCTTCAGGTTGACCAGCAGCGAGTCCGGACCGACCAGGAACGGCTTGGTGTCGTCGCCGCCGTCGTCGTTGAATACCGGCAACTGCGGGATGTTGAAGTAGCTGCGGTCGAGTACCAGGTCACCTGTGACCTTGGTCACGCCATTGGCGCGCAGGTCGCGCATCAGCAGCCAGAGCTTCTCCATGTTCAGTTTCGGATCGCCGCCGCCCTTGAGGTAGAGGTTGCCGTTGAGCACTCCGTTCTTGAGCTGGCCGTCGGTGTAGAACTCGGTCTTCCACTGGTAGGTCGGGCCGAGCATTTCCAGGGCGGCATAGGTGGTGAACAGCTTCATGGTCGAGGCCGGGTTCACCGATACGTCGGCGTTGTAGTAGGTGGGGTTGCCCGGGCCGTCGAGCGGAATCAGCACCAGCGACAGATCGTTGCCGGTCAGCTTGTTAGTCTGCAGGGCTTTCTGCACGTTGGCCGGCAGGGTGGCGTTGACCTGGGCGAGAGTGGGAAGGGCGAAAGGCAGGAGCGTGGCGAAGGCAAGAGTACGCAGCGACTTGAACATTAATGAAGAACCCTTGAAGACGGAGGGTAGAAAATGAAATGAAGATGAAAAACGAAGCGAACCTGAAAAAGAGACGGACATCACGCGAAGAGGCCGTCTTGCTCATTATGCCGCAAGGCGGATAACGATGCGCTGGAGTTTCGCGGAGTTCGCCGTCATATCGCCGAATGGTCGGAACTGGTAGAGTGCGCCGGCAATCCGGCCGCGCCGAGCGGAGCTTGCCGGGGTTCGCCCGCGGCTCCAGCGGTGTCGGCTACTGTCTGTAATGCGAGGCTCCGCCAATGGAGCGTCAATCCAGGAGATGCCGCCATGGCTACTAATCGTTCCCGCCGCCTGCGCAAGAAATTGTGCGTCGATGAATTCCAGGAGCTGGGTTTCGAATTGAACTTCCACTACAAGGAAGGCGTGGATGCCGATGCGGTGAACGCTTTCATGTTGCGCTTCATCGATCAGGCGATCGAAGCCAACGAACTGACCTATGGCGGCTGCGACGAATTCGGTTTCGTCTGCCTGGCGCGCCGTGGCTCGGTCAATGAAGAGCAGCGGGCCCTGATCGAGGCCTGGTTGAAGCAGCAACCGGAACTGGCCAGCGTCGAGGTCGGCGCGTTGGTCGACGCCTGGTACCCGGAACAGCCTGTCCTGCCGAAGCTCTAAGCGATAGCGCCGCCATCCCGCCCGAGGATGGCGGTCGCGTCTTCCCTCCCTTTCGATCCTGCTCCGGCGCTATCTGGCCCGGCGCCCGTCGTGCTTCCCTTTGCCCTGCCAAGGCATGTCGGCGGCTTGTGGCCGTACATGCGGATAGCAATACTCCGAAACCCCTGACGAACTATTCAACTCGCTCTGGCAGATAACGAGCCGGGAAGGCGCGTATATATGCGGGTGTTTTTCATGCAGATAACCAGGCCAATTGCTTGGCAATATACGAGGTTTTGAATTCGCCGTAAGAAATAAATTAAGTTTCCGTGAGAATATTCCTTAAAGTATATGAGTTGCCATCGAGTATCTCGACAATATGGCTCCCGTCTATATCTTGCTCAGGAGAATTTTTTCTGAATTTTTATTGGCAAGGAAATCAGACAATGAGCCGTATCCTGATAGTCGACGATCATCCCGTGATTCGCATGGCCATGAAGATGTTGCTGGAAGCCGAAGGGCACCAGATCGTCGGCGATACCGATAATGGCGTGGATGCCATCAGCCTCGGGCGGGAGCTGAAGCCGGACCTGGTCATCCTCGATATCGGCATTCCCAGGCTGGACGGCCTCGAGGTCATCAGCCGCCTGATGGTGCTGGCGTTGCCCCTGAAGATCCTCGTCCTGACCGGCCAGAGCGCCTCGCTCTTCGCCCTGCGCAGCATGCAGGCGGGCGCCGCCGGGTTCGTCTGCAAGCAGGGCGGACTGGCCGAACTGGTGACGGCGGTGAATGCGGTCGCCTCGGGATACAGTTACTTTCCCAGCTCGGCCATGCGTCCTGTGCAACAGGGCGCCTATTCCGACGATGTGGAATTGCTCGGACGCCTGTCCGATCGCGAAGTATCGGTATTGCAATACCTCAGCCAGGGTTATTCGAACAAGCAGATATCCGAGCAGATGTTTATCAGCAACAAGACCGTCAGCACTTACAAGGCGCGCTTGTTGTTGAAGTTGAACGCCGGCTCGCTGGTGGATCTCATCGAGTTCGCCAAACGCAATACGCTTATCTAAGGGCCGGAACCGAATGAAGTTCCAGAAACGCAGTGCGTGCATGCTCGGCCTGCTTCTCATATTCGCCTGCATGGCGGGATATGCCGTTCCGGCGAGGGCGACGGCTGGCGAATATTCTTCCATGCTCCGGATTCCCGCTCCGGATCGTCCGGGGGACGCCGATGTGGTCGACGAAGCGCCGCTACGCCAGGCTGCCGACGGGCTGCGCTCGCCATCCCCTTCCAGCCTGGTGCTCGGCCTGCTGGTGGCCTGCCTGGTCTGCGTCGGATGCCTGGGCTGGAATACCGTCCTGCAGCTCAGGCTCAGGCGTTGGCAACGTACCGAAGCCGACCTGAGCGGCCGCCTGGCATTGAAGCAGGCGCTGGTCGACGGGATTCCCTACCCGGTGAGCATCCGCACGCTCGACGGTCGCCTGCTGGCCTGCAACCGCAATTACCTGGAAAGCCTGCGGATGACCCGTGAGCAGGCCCGCGGCACCCTGTTGACCGATTCCGACTGGGTCGAGGGCAGCAAGGCACGGCTCATGCACCAGCAGTGCCTGGCGGTGGCTCGGGGAGGAACGGCGAGCTTCACCGACATGGCGGTGCGCATCGGCGGGCAATTGCTGGAGATCCACCATTGGGTCACGCCCTACAGGGATCGCCAGGGCCGGGTGCTCGGCCTGATGAACGGCTGGATCGACATCACCGAACGGGAGCGCCTGGCCCGCCAGTTGCGCGAGGCGATGCGCCAGGCGGACGAGGCGAATCGGGCGAAGAGCGTCTTCCTGGCGACCATGAGCCACGAGATCCGTACGCCGATGAATGCGGTCATCGGCATCCTCGAACTGGTCCTGCAGCGCCTGGCGCCGGAGCAGCGCGAACGCGCCTCGCTGGAGGTCGCCTACGAGGCAGCGGGGTCGCTGCAACTGCTCATCGGCGACATCCTCGACGTCGCCAAGATCGAGTCCGGTCACCTGACCCTCACGCCCGAGCGGGTTCGCCTGCGCCATGTCGTGGAGTCGGTGCGCCGCATGTTCGAAGGCCTGGCCCGGCAGAAAGGCCTGAGGCTCGTTGTGGAGCTGGACGATGCCCCGGGACGGGACGTGCTGATCGATCCCCTGCGCTTCAAGCAGGTGCTCTCCAACCTGGTGAGCAATGCGATCAAGTTCACCGAGCGGGGACAGGTGACGATCCGTCTCCAGGAAAGGAGCCTGGACGAGGGGAGGGCGATCGTCCGGGTGGACGTGGAGGATTCCGGTATCGGTATCGCTCCGGCGGACCAGGCGCGCCTGTTCCAGCCTTTCATCCAGGTGGCCAAGGGACGCACGGTGCAGGGCGGGACCGGCCTTGGGCTGGCGATCTGTCGGAAGTTGGTGGACCTCATGGGCGGCGATGTCGAGATGCACAGCGAGCCGGGCAAAGGCACCCGGGTGTCGCTCGACCTGCTCTTGCGCCAGTGCGGGCCGAAAATGCCTGAATCCGGCCAGGACCCGCTGGCAGCATCCATGGAGCCGTCTCGCCGCCTGCATATCCTCATCGCCGACGACTATCCGCCCAACCGGGTACTGCTGCGCCAGCAACTGGAGTTTCTCGGCCACCGGGTGGCGGAAGCGGAGGATGGCCAGGTGGCGCTGGAGCTCTGGGCCGACGAGCGCTTCGAGGTGCTGATCAGCGACTGCAACATGCCGCGCCTGAACGGCTATCAGCTGGCACGCAGGATACGCATCCAGGAACGGTGCGAGCGACGCGCGCCGATCCTGATCCTTGGCTATACCGCCGACGCCGAGCCGGACGAGGTACAGCGCTGCCGCGACGCGGGCATGGATGATTGCCTGTTCAAGCCGCTCGGCCTGGAGACCCTGCGCAACTACCTCGCGACCTCTTTCGGACGCGACGCCGCGCAGCCCCGGGGGCTCTATGATGCAGCCGCTCTCAGCAGCCTCGGCGGCGACCGCCCGGAACGGCTGCGCGAACTGCTGGAGACCCTGCTAGGCAGCAACCGTCAGGACCTCCAGCGCCTTGCCATCCTCCTGCGCGAGGGCGACAGGACCCGGCTCGCCGAGCATGCCCACCGCATCAAGGGCGCCGCACGGATGATCGGGGCGCGTACCCTGCTGGAGGCCTGCGAGGCCCTGGAGGACGCCTGCCGGCGAAGTGGCGACGGGGAGTGCCTGCAGGCGCCTGGCGAAAGACTCCGGCTGGCCCTGGAGGCGTTGCAGGAGGAACTCCAGGAGCAGTTGGCGGCCGCTGCGGTATGAGCCCTTCCTTTCAGGAGGGGCTCGAGCGTCCGGTCATTTCCCGGGCCATTTCCGTGGCGTAGCTGTCGGTCATGCCGGCGATGAAATCGATCACCTGGAGGAAGGCGCGGTACAGCGGCCACTGCGGGTCGGGCGCGTTGCGTCCGAGCAGGTCGAGGATGCGCCGGTTCTTGAACGACGGCGTATGCCCGCCATATTGCTCCAGCGCGGCGCCACAGAAGGCGTTGAGGAGGATCTCCAGAGTGGTGTAGGCGCCGATCTCGTGGAGGGTCTTGCGCTTGTCCTGGAAGATCTTTTCCCGCGCGATGGCCTTGGCCCGTTGCACGCAGAGCTTGGCCGGGCCATGCATGTGTTCCACCAGGTCGCCGGCAAGCTGCCCGGCGAGCAGGGCCTGCTGCTGGTCGACGAAGGCACGGGCGGCGGCATTGGTCAGGTGCTCGATGGCCTTGCCGCGGAGGATCGCCAGTTTACGCCGGCGTGAGTCCCTGGGGCCGAGTTGGCGATAGGTGTCGGGCAGGTCGTCGCCGACCAGGCCGAGCAGCAGCGCCTCGACCTCGCTGTATTCGAGCAGCTCCATTTCCAGGCCGTCTTCGAGGTCGATCAGGCCGTAGCAGATGTCGTCCGCCGCTTCCATCAGGTAGACCAGCGGATGGCGAGCCCAGCGCTCGTCGTCGAGTTGCGGCATGCCGAGCTTATGGGTGATCTGCTCGAGCAGCGGCAGTTCGCTCTGGTAGCAGCCGAACTTGTGCTTCTTGTAGCCCAGCGCTTCGGCGTGGCGCGAGGTCCAGGGGTACTTCAGGTAGGTACCCAGGGTTGCGTAGGTCAACCGCGTGCCGCCGTCGAACTGGTGGTATTCCAGTTGGGTGAGGACCCGGAAGCCCTGGGCGTTGCCTTCGAAGTGGAGAAAGTCGGAACGCTCGGCGTCGCTCATCTCGTCCAGCCAGCCACGTCCGGCGGCTTGCTGGAACCAGTTGCGGATGGCGTCTTCGCCGGAGTGCCCGAATGGTGGGTTGCCGATGTCGTGGGCCAGGCAGGCCGACTGGACGATGACCCCGAGGTCGCTGGGGTCGCACCACTCGGGTAGTTCCTCGCGGAGGATCTCGCCGACCCGCATGCCCAGCGAGCGGCCGACGCAGGCGACTTCCAGGGAGTGGGTCAGACGGGTGTGGATGTGATCGTTGCTGGAGACCGGATGGACCTGGGTCTTGCGTCCGAGGCGGCGAAACGCGCCGGAGAAGATGATCCGGTCATGGTCCTTGTGGAAGGCGCTGCGGCCCAGTTCATCGTTGCTGTGTACCGGCTTTCCGAGCCGTTCGCGGGTGAGCAGGGTCTGCCAGTCCATCGGGAATTCCAGGGATGCGCTGAGGCGATGCGGACACGCTAACGGTTTGCCTTGGCAAGCTCAATCGTCGCGTTGGGGAAACGGAGGGCGCCGACCGTTGCCGGTCGGCGCATCCTTCAACGGCCTTTCTGCTTGCGCAGGCCGAGCAACAGCGGGGCCAGGGCGACGCCCAGGCGCAGCAGACGCTGCCAGCGTCCGCCCTTGCCAAGCAGTACGCCCAGCAGTGCGGCTCCGCCGGCGCCCCAGAGCGCCGCATTGCCACCGCCGAACAGTTGCTGGCTGAGGTTGTGGCCCAGCCCCTGGGCCTGGCGGAAGGGTTGCACCAGCAGTTGGCTTTCGCGGCGCAATTGCTGGCGCTGCATTTCCAGGCGCAGGCGGATCACCGCCTTGCGCAATTCGCGACGCGACAGGCCGGTCGCGTTCACCGGTAGTTGGCTCATGCGCGTTTCCTTGTCATGGCAGCAGTCGCTCGCGGTCGTTGGCCAGTTCTTCCAGGGTGGCGCTGAACGGCGAGCTTTCGTCGTTGATCGACTGGTACAGGCGCCAGCCGCAGAACAGCGAGCCGATCACGTAGAACAGGCACAACCCGAGCGCCGCTGCGAGCCGGTTGGTGTCCCAGAACACGATCAGCACCAGCAGCGACAGGCCGACCAGCAGGAGCAGGGCAAATACCAGGGCCAGCCCGGCGAACAGCAGCAGGCGCAGGGTGTTGGCCTTCTGTTCCTGCAGCTCGATGCCGAACAGCTCGACGTGACCGTGCAACAGGCCGAGGAAGGCGGCGCCGAAGCGCCGCAGGGAGGGGCGGCCGTCCGCCGGGTCCTTTCCTTCGCTCATGGCTCAGCGCCGGCTGACCAACAGGCCAAGCAGGAAGCCGACGCCGGCGGCGATGCCGATGCTCTGCCAGGGGTGTTCGCCGACGTACACCTCGGTGGCGTCCACCGCGGCCTGGCTGCGTTCGCGGACGTTGTCCTTCAGCGAGTCCTTGGTGTCGCGCAAGGTATCGCGAGCGCGCTTGAGGCTGTCGTGGATCTTGCCGCGGATTTCTTCGGCCTGGTCGCCCGCCACGTCGGCGGTGCTTTGCAGGAGTTTCTCGGTATCGGCGACCAGTGCCTGGAATTCAGCCAACAGTTCATCCTTTGCAGCGTTTGCAGTGGTCTTGCGGGGCATGACGAGCTCCTCTGGTCATGGGGTGTGTTTTTTCGAGCCGAGCGCGGGGCGGAAGGTTCAACCGGTGGGTAATTTCCGCGCGTTGCCGGTCGCTCCCGGCGTTCCTTTCATTAAAGACTGCCACAGCGTGCCTGTCGGCGCGGCTGCGGCGAGATGACGCCCATCCGGCTGCCTCGCAACGGGGCGCGAACTGGTATGGCGCTTGCAATTCCCTGGTGCGCACGTCGGCCGGAATGCCCCTCGCGAGGGCGCCAGGCGCTCCCGGAGGGTACTTCGGGATGAACGTCCAACCCAATGAAAATCAAGGAAAGTCCGGGAGCTTTCCATGCTGCCTCAGGCACCTTGCGAAACGTCTGCCGAAGAAAAGCGGCGGTTCGCACGACGACTACTGCTTCGTCATGGTGCGTTGAAGGGCGGGCGTGGGCGTTTCTGGTGCTTTCTCTCTACGCGCGAAGGCTGCCTCAATCCATGGATAACCTGAATAGTGCGGTGCAAGTCCTGATCCACGGCTCCAATACCCTGTTCATCCTGCTCGGAGCGGTGATGGTGCTGGCGATGCACGCCGGCTTCGCCTTCCTCGAGGTGGGCACCGTGCGCCTGAAGAACCAGGTCAACGCCCTGTCGAAGATTCTGTCCGACTTCGCCATCTCGGCGCTGGCCTATTTCTTCGTCGGCTACTGGATTGCCTACGGCGTGACTTTCTTCCATCCGGCGGCGGCGCTGACCGTGGACAGTGGCTATGCGCTGGTGAAGTTCTTCTTCCTGCTGACCTTCGCCGCGGCAATCCCGGCGATCATCTCCGGCGGCATCGCCGAGCGTGCCAGGTTCGGTCCGCAGTTGTGCGCCACGGCGCTGATCGTGGCCTTCGTGTACCCGTTTTTCGAAGGCTTGGTGTGGAACGGCAATTTCGGCTTGCAGGAATGGCTGAAGCTGGAGTTCGGCGCGCCCTTCCACGATTTCGCCGGCTCCGTGGTGGTGCATGCGCTGGGCGGCTGGCTGGCATTGGCGGCGGTGCTATTGCTGGGCAGCCGCAACGGCCGCTATCGCGACGGCAAGCTGGTGGCGATGGCGCCGTCGAGCATCCCGTTCCTGGCACTGGGGTCGTGGATCCTGATCATCGGCTGGTTCGGCTTCAACGTGATGAGCGCCCAGACCCTCGCTGGGGTCAGCGGGCTGGTGGCGGTCAACTCCTTGCTGGCGATGGTTGGCGGCACCATGGCGTCGCTGCTGATCGGCCGCAACGACCCGGGTTTCCTGCACAACGGTCCGCTGGCCGGGTTGGTGGCGGTGTGCGCCGGTTCCGACCTGATGCATCCGATCGGCGCGCTGGCTACCGGCCTGGTGGCGGGGGCCCTGTTCGTCTGGGCGTTCACCGCGACCCAGGTGCGCTGGAAGATCGACGACGTCCTCGGTGTCTGGCCGTTGCACGGTCTTTGCGGGGTCTGGGGCGGGATTGCCTGCGGCATCTTTGGCCAGCAGGCATTGGGTGGGCTCGGCGGGGTGAGCCTGGCCAGCCAGGCGCTCGGCAGCCTGCTGGGGGTGACGGTGGCTTTCGCCGGCGGCCTGTTGGTCTATGGGCTGATGAAGGCGCTGCTGGGCATCCGCTTGAGCCAGGAGGAGGAGTACTACGGCGCGGACCTGTCGATCCACAAGATCGGCGCGATCAGCCACGAATGAGGGGGCGGACTTCCTTGGTCCGGTGGGGTATCGGCGGATAACGCCCCAGGCGCTATCCGTCCTGCACGCTGCGAGCGAGGCATCCCGCCATGAAAGAGGCCACCCAAGGGTGGCCTCTTCGTTCCGCCGCGGGGCTCTGGGGAGGGGCGGATGGCCGTAGCGCGGCTATCCGCGGGGCCTGCCGTTACCAGAGCGGCAGCGTGTAGCTGACGATCAGGCGATTTTCGTCGTAGTCGTTGGTGTAGTTGGTGCGCATGGTCGCGTTGCGCCACTTCACCCCGAGGTTCTTCAACGGGCCGCTCTGGAACACGTAGGCGATGTCCATGTCGCGTTCCCATTCCTTGCCTTCGCCCGAGGTGGTCAGCAGGTCGATGTTGTCGCCCTTGACGTAGCGGGTCATGAAGGTCAGGCCGGGAATGCCGACGCCGGCGAAGTTGTAGTCGTAGCGCGCCTGCCAGGATTTCTCGTCCTTGTTGGCGAAGTCGCCGATCTGGATGAAGTTCACCAGGTAGGGGTCGGCGCCGTTGATGTAGGCGAAGCCGGTGTCGCCGCTCATCTTCTGGTAGCCGACGCCGAAGGCGTGGTAGCCGAGGCTGTAGGTGAACATGGCGTTGAGCGCCTTGTTGTCGACGTTGCTGGAACCGTCGTCGGTGGAGCGCGCCCAGCGGATGTCGGATTTCAGCGACTGCTTGTCGGCGATCGGCAGGGTGTGCACCAGGCCGAGGTAATGCTGCTTGTAGAAGTTGTCGAGCTTGCCGTAGTGGTAGCTGGTGCTGAGGTTGTCGGTCCACTTGTAGCTGCCGCCGGCGAAGTCGAACTTGTCCGAAGTCAGCCCGGAACGGACCACGATGTTGCGCTTGCCGCCACCGGTGATGGTCATGTCCTCGTTGTCCGAGGAGTCGCGCTGGTTGACCTTCTTCAGGCGCCCGGCGTCGAGGGTCAGGCCGTCGATCTCCATGGAGTTCAGCGCGCCGCCCTGGAAGGTCTGTGGCAGCAGGCGGCTGTCGTTGGGCATGATCACCGGCAGCTTGGGGGTCAGGGTGCCGATCTTCAGGGTGCTCTTCGACGCCCGCAGCTTGGCGGTGATCCCTGCCTCGCCATAGTCGTCCTGGGCGCGGCCGGTCTCGCGGTCGCGCTTGAGCAGGCCGGTGCCGCTGCGGTCGGGGCTGGAGTCGAGCTTCACCCCGAGCAGGCCGATGGCGTCGACGCCGAAACCGATGGTGCCCTCGGTGTAGCCGGACTCGTAGCGCAGGAGGAAGCCCTGGGCCCATTCCTCGGCCTTGGACTGGCTGGCGCCTTCCTGGCGGAAATCACGGTTGAAGTAGAAGTTGCGGAGTTCGATGCTGGCCTTGCTGTCCTTGATGAACTCGGCATGGGCCAGGGTTGGGACGGTAATGCTGGAACCCAGCGCGGCAAAAGCCACGGCACGGGCGATCGGGGTCATGCTCATTGTTATTGTCTCCTCGAGCGCTTGGGGCAGGCCGATGGCGGCGGCGTGACGCCACGTCGGCCTGTGACAGCCCGGTTACTTAAGCACTACAGGAAGACGGCCACTGTTAGACATTAGTCGAGGGTGGCCGCGAATTGGCACGAACCCTGTCTAGGACGGGCTTTCCCGCTATTCCAGCCAGTGCGGGAAGTAGCCCAGGGCGGCCTGGACCCGCGCATCGTGCGCCGGAATCACGCTCAGGCGCGGGTCGCTGCGGAGCAGTAGGCGGATCTTCGCCAGTTGCGCGAGGGTGCGCGCGGGATCGCGATCGACCAGGGCGCGGCCGGCGAAGAATTTCTGCCGTGGGCCTTCGACGCCTTCGAGTCGCCAACTGGTGTCGCCGCTGAAGAACAGCCGGCGCCCGCTGTCGAGGGTGACGAACAGACCGACCGAGCCGGGCGTATGGCCGGGCAGGGGGACCAGCACCAGGCGGCCGTCGCCAAACAGGTCGAGGCTTTCGTCGAAGCCCATGAACGGCCGCGGATCGAAGCTGTAAGGTCGCCAGCGCACGCCATGGCGGAATTGGCTGGGGAAGGCGGCCGGCGGGGTGGCGATGCGGCTGAAGGCGATCTCCTCGTAGGGTGCCCAGACCGGTACTTCGGGGAAGTCGACCAGGCCCGAGGCGTGATCCCAGTGTGCGTGGGACAGCAGGATGCGATCGACGCGGATACCGGCTGCGTCCAGTTGGTCGCGCGCCGGGACGACTTTCTGGTAAGCGAACAGCGGCGCTGCCCACCAAGGCATGTCGGCGCGGAACTGGGCGTCGATGTCGCGCCCCAGGCCAGTGTCGAAGAGCAGGGTGGCGGCGTGGTGCTCGATCAGCACCGCGGTATGGCTGAGCGGCACCCGGCGCACCCAGGAGCCGCCGTCGACGGTGAGCGCATCGAGGGTTTCCACTCCCGAGGTGCGCAACAGGGCGACTCGCATTTCCGCCGCCTGCACCGGCAGGACGAGGAGGGCGAGCAACAACGAGGCAAGGCGATACAGGAAAGGCATCAAGATTCACCGGCAGGAAGAAAAGGGGATGGCTGGGGCTCGCCGAATGCCAGCGGCAGGCGGCCGCGCCGCCAGCGCCAGCCTGCGGGGCGCAACGCCAGCAGGCGCTCGGCGCCGGCGGGCCAGGGGATGGATGGCTGCGAACCCGGCCAGAACAGCTCGGCCTCGGCGTGCAGGTGCAGCAGGTCGCCGTTGTCGAAATCGATGAACAGGAGGCCGCAGCGAGGCTCCTGGAGCAGGTTGCCGAGGGTATTGAACAGGCGGTTGCCGGCGTAGTCGGGCAACCACAGGCGGCCATCCGCGCCGAGCCGGAGAAAGCCCGGCGGCCCGCCCCGATGGGAGACGTCGACGCCGCCCCTGAGTGGGTCGGCATGCTGGCTGGCGATGAACAGCGTATCGCTGCGCGAGACCAGCGACAGCCAGCGCGGATCGAGTCCTTCGCCCTGCAACGCGGGACTTGCGATCCTGGAGACGGGCTGATGGCTGCGCGCCTGGATGTACTTGGGACAGTTGCCGAAGGACTGCTCGACGCCGACCGTGAAACCCTTTCCGTCCTGCGCCAGGACCCGTCCATTCATGCGGTTGCGGCGGCGTGTCGGCCATTCCAGGCCGAGGATGCCGAGGCGGGTGCCAGCCTCGAGATTGGCCGCCAGCGGATCGTCCGCTTGCGGCAGGTTGTCGATGCGCAGGCGGGTCGGTTCCGGCGAACGGGCGAAGCCGGGGGGGCCCCAGAGCACCGAGGCGCTGGGGTAGCCGTCGGCGTCGAGGCTGCCCACCAGCAACAGCGGTAGCAGGGCGAAGAACTCCCGATGCTGGTCCGGCATGAAGGTGCGGATCGCGCGGCTGCCGAAGCCGGCGACCTGCTCGCGAACGCCGGCGCGTTCCTGGATCGCCAGTTCGCCGGCGTGGAAGGGGTTCTGTTCCTGGCTCATGCTGCCTCCTGTCGAGCTACAGGCCGGGCATCGGGATGTAGCCGGGCAGCGCGCGGATGCGGGCGATCCAGGCGTTCAGCGCCGGGTAGTGGTCCAGCGCCAGGCCGCCCTCGGGGGCCAGGGCCAGGTAGGGGTAGAGGGCCACGTCGGCGATGCTCGGCTGTTCGCCCTGGGCCAGCCAGCGATGCTCGGCCAGGTGCCGCTCGACCAGGCGCAGCACTTCCAGGCCTCGCTGGTGGGTCTGCTCGCGATCCAGCGGCAGGTCGAAGCGGGCGATCAGCCGGGCGCTGGCCGGACCGTTCTGCACCTCGTTGGCCGAATAGCTGAGCCAGTAGGCGATTCGGCCCTGGCTGACGGGGTCGAGCGGATACCACACGGGATCGGCATGGCGTCGCGCCAGATAGACGAGGATGGCATGGGAGTCGCCCAGTTGCAGCTCGCCGTCTTCCAGCACCGGGATCTGCCCGCGGGGATTCATGCGGAGGAAGGCTTGGGTCTTGTGCTCGCGGTTGAGGAAATCGACCGGCCGCAGCGTCGCCTCGCGGCCGATGAGGGAGAGGAACAGGCGGACCTTGTAGGCGTTGCCGGAGAGATCCAGGTCATGGAGTTTCATCTGAGGGTTCCAGGCGGGTATTGGTGTCTGGATATTAGACAGACAGGTCTGTATATTTCAAGGCACGCGTTCGCCTTTTTCCGTCGGTATTCGTCCGGGGAGCGACGCAGAGCGGTTCAAGGGGGCGGCAGGGTCGCGCATAATGGGCCGCTCAGGAGGCTTTCCATGACATCCCGCAAACGCGAGCAACTGCTCAGCACCGCCGTCGACCTGTTCTATCGCGAGGGTTACCACGCCACCGGCATCGACCGCATCCTGGCCGAATCCGGCGTGGCGAAGATGACGCTGTACAAACACTTTCGCTCGAAGGACGAACTGATCATGGCCGCCCTGGAGGTGCGTCGGCAGCGCACCGCCGAACGCATGCTCGAAGCCGAGGCACGGTTGCAGCCGCGTGCGGCGATCCTGGCGGTGTTCGATGGTCTGCAGGAGTTCCTCCAGGACGAGGCGTTCCGTGGCTGTGCCTTCATCCATGCCGCCGCCGAGTTCCATGAGCGCTCGCATCCGATCCATCGCCAGGCGGCCGAGCAAAAGGCCTTCGTCGAAGCCTATTTCCAGCGCCAGCTGGAGCGCCTGGGCGTGCGTTCGGCGGCACTGCTTGCGCGGCAGTTGCAATACCTGATGGAGGGCGCCCTGGTGATGGCGCACATCCACGGGCCGGCGGACCAGGCCCGCGAGGCCCGGCAGGCGGCCGAAAGTCTGTTGCAGGTCGCTGGCATCTGAGCGCGGGTGCTACCATCGCCGCGAAACACTGCACAGGTCCTTTCGATGCCCCCGGAATGCCAACTCTTCGGAACCCTCGGTTGCCACCTCTGCGAAGTCGCGGAGGCGGTGCTGATGCCCTTCGTCGAACATGGCCTGCTGGTCGAACTGGTGGACATCGCCGACGACGAAGCCTGGGTCGAGCGCTATGGCCTGCGGATCCCGGTGCTGCGCCGCTGCGACAATGGCGCCGAGCTGAACTGGCCGTTCGAGGCCGAGCAGGTCGCAGCCTTCCTCAGCCGCTGATGCCTATTCATTCGCGCTAAGCGCGGCACCGCTGGTAACCCCGCGCGCTATGCGCAAACCGGACTGCGTTCCGCTTCCTTCCCCCATGCCGCGCGGTGCCTGGCTTCGGCGATGCTGGCGAAGCGATGCATAGGCGTTTCTCAATGGTTTTCATAGCCTGAGCCTATTGGCTCGGCAGGCTGCGTTCGGCTAGGCCTAAGGGCGATGGATAAACCCTGAGTTCCCTTCAGGACTGACTGGAAACAGCCGGGAACCCGCGTGGCGCAGGACGCGTCGCAGGTCGTTCGGTCCGCTGTCGCGGACCGCCGGGGTGTGGGGTCGGGACGACGAGGCTCGGCGTTTCCTCATAACGAAAGAGGACGCCTGATGAAAACGCCCGCCTGGACGCGCCATGCCCTCTGGGTCATGCCGCTCGCCCTGGGGCTGCAATCCGCCGTGGTCGCGGGGGATGAGCAGCCAAGCAAGACTTCCAGCTATTCGCCGGTGGTGATCAACGAGGACTTCGCCACCATCATGAAGCGCATGACGGCGAACAAGCCGTCGATCGAGCAGGCCCACAAGACGCTTCTCGAGCAGCGTTACGATCTCAGCGACAGGCCGGCCAAGGGTGCCAGCATGACGCGCGGCAAGCCGCTGCAGGAAGGGGTCCGGGTGAAGCTGCCGGCCGGCACCAGCTGGGAGGAGCTGGCCAGGCTGAGCCCCGAGGAAATCCGCAAGCAGGGGCTGTTCCCCGGTGGCTTCCTGCCGCTGCCACACCCCAACCATGCCGAAGGCGGGATGGTCTTTCCCAAGTTCCTCATCGACGAGATCAAGCGCCAGGAAAGCCGCGACCTGACCCGTTTCGACCTCGACTACGACCTGCCGGACCACTTCCTGCCGGAATTCCCGGCACCGATGTTCCTTACCACCCGGCCTGACCTGGGCGATGTGTCCAAGGGCAAGCTGGTGACCATCGACAACTATTTCGAGCTGTTCAACGGGATTCTCAATCCCAAGCAACTGGAAGGGCTGCGCCTGCTGCTAACGGCCTTTCCGCAGCAGCAGTTCAACCTCACCGACGATCGCCGTAGCGAGCATCCGAGCCGCGGCGTGGCCTGCTTCGACTGCCATGCGAACGGCCACACCAATGCCGCTACCCACCTGGCCGGCGATGTGCGCCCGCAACCGTTCCGCCACCGCATCGACACGCCGACGCTGCGCGGGGTGAACATCCAGCGGCTGTTCGGCTCGCAGAGGGCGCTGAAGACCGTCGAGGACTTCACCGAGTTCGAGCAGCGTGCCGCCTACTTCGACGGCGATCCGGTAATCGCCACCAAGAAGGGGGTGAACGTGCTCGAGCGTGGCAGTCAGGTGCATTTCATGGGTGAGTTCCAGGCGCTGCTGGACTTCCCCCCGGCACCGAAGCTGGATGTGGAGGGGCGGCTCGATCCGCGCAAGGCCAGCGAGCAGGAATTGCGTGGCGAAAAGCTGTTCTACGGCAAGGCGGCCTGCGCCGGGTGCCATGCGCCGCCTTACTTCACCGACAACCTGATGCACAACCTGAAGGTGGAGCGCTTCTACGATCCGAAACTGGTCAATGGCGTGATGGCGTCCGCCGACGGGCCGATCAAGACCTTCCCGTTGCGCGGGATCAAGGATTCGCCGCCGTACCTGCACGACGACCGCCTGCTGACCCTGGAGGACACGGTGGAGTTCTTCAACCTGGTGCTGGAGCGCAAGCTGTCCGCGGAAGAGAAGGGCGACCTGGTGGCCTACCTGCGTACCCTGTGAGAAAGACCGAATCGCAGGCAATAAAAAACCCGCCGTTGAGGCGGGTTTTTCGGGATATGGTCGGAGCGACTGGATTCGAACCAGCGACCTTCTCGTCCCGAACGAGACGCGCTACCAAGCTGCGCTACGCTCCGTTTTGTTGGGGCGCATTCTACAGAAAAAGTTTTGGTACACAAGGGGTTAGATGAACTTTTTTTCGAGCCCCGGTTTCCCTGGGCGGAAAAGCAAAGACCCCGTCGCTCGTTCGAGTCGACGGGGTCTTCAGGAAAACCTGTTACGCGACGGTATCAGAGTTCCTTGACGGTGCGGACCTGGTCCTTGTTCACGCGGGCGCGCTTGCCGTCGAGCTGTTCGAACTCGTAGAAGCCGGAATCCTCGTCATAGGAAGGGGTGTCTACGGCCTGGATTTCACGTCCGTCGTTGAGGGTGATCACGGTAGGGCTGGAACAACCCGCGAGGGCGCCGAGGCCTACGGCGAGGAGGAGGGCGGGTAGCATCCGCTTGATCATTGCGCAGTTCTCCTGTGCGGTCAGACTTTGAAGTTACGAGTTTCTGACAGACGAGTTCTAGGAAGAGTTCCCCCCTAAAAACGAGTGTTCCCCCCACCTTCGAGAAAATTCGACTCGACGTCCCTTCCGTTTTACTTCAGTTCGCGGTGATTAGCCAACAGCTCGGGGGTGTTCAGGTTGGCCAGCCGCGGATCGCCCGCGGCCAGCTCGATGGCCTCCGCTCCAAGCGGCAACAGGACGTGGCGTGGGCTACGGTCGCCCTGGCGCCAGGCGTGTTCTATCTCTTCGGCCAGGTGCGTCGGGATCAGGCTGAACAGCGGTTCCCACTGGCCGCCGCAGCGCAGCATCCAGGGGCGCGCCGGTGTGCGGCCGGCGGCCTGCAGCAGGGTTTCCAGCAAGGCGCGGTCGATGCGCGGCGCGTCGCAGGGCAGCACCAGCAGCCAGGGATGCCGGGCCACCGCCAGGCCGGCGCGGATGCCGGCGAGCGGGCCGGGGAAGTCTCGGCTGTCGTCGCTCACCAGGCGGTCGGCATAGGCCGCATAGCGTTCCTGGTTGCGGTTGCAGGAGACGATCAGGTCATCGGTGAGCGGGCGCACCAGGCGATGCAGGTGGGCGATCAGGGGCAGGCCCTGCCACTCGATCAGGCCCTTGTCGCGACCGCCCATGCGCTGGCCGCGGCCTCCCGCCAGGAGAAGGATGGAGCAGGGGGGCAGGGCGCTATCGGGCATCTGGGGTCTCCGTGTCGGGCCTGTGATATAACACCGCGATCACGTCCACAAGCAAGGGCCAACCCCATGAGCCACAAGGCCGAAACGGCATTCGTGCCGTTGAACATCGCCGTCCTGACCGTCAGCGATACCCGTACCCTGGAAACCGATACCTCAGGCCAGTTGTTCGTCGACCGCCTGACCGAGGCCGGGCACAACCTGGCCGCTCGCGTGCTGCTGAAGGATGACCTGTACCGGATCCGCGCACAGGTCGCGACCTGGATCGCCGAGGACAGCGTGCAGGTCGTGCTGATCACCGGCGGCACCGGTTTCACCGGCCGCGACAGCACCCCGGAAGCGGTGGCCTGCCTGCTGGACAAGCAGGTGGACGGCTTCGGCGAGCTGTTCCGGCAGATTTCGCTGGCCGACATCGGTACCTCCACCATCCAGTCGCGGGCCCTGGCCGGGCTTTCCAACGGTACCCTGGTCTGTTGCCTGCCGGGCTCCACCAATGCCTGCCGCACTGCCTGGGAAGGCATCCTCGTCGAGCAACTGGACGCCCGTCATCGCCCGTGCAACTTCGTCCCGCACCTGAAACAGGCGGCGCCCTGCGAGAGCCGCGGGTGAGCGGCTGCTGCGAACAGCCGGGGCTGATGCCGGTCGAGACGGCGCTGGAACGGCTCCTCGAACTGGCCGCGCAAACGCCTATCGATACGTGTGAGCAGGTGCCCCTGGAGCAGGCTGGCGGCCGCGTGCTGGCGGTCGACCTGCTGGCCGGCCTGGACCTGCCGCCGTGGCCAAACAGCGCCATGGACGGCTACGCCTTGCGCCTCGCCGACTGGAACGGCGAGCCACTGCCGGTCAGCCAGAAGATCTTTGCCGGACAGGCGCCGGAGCCGCTGCAAGCGGGTACCTGTGCGCGGATCTTCACCGGTGCGCCGCTGCCGGAAGGCGCCGATCTGGTAGAGATGCAGGAAAACGCCGAAGCGCTCGACGATGGCCGCGTGCGCTTCACCCAGCCGTTGCGCGCGGGCCAGCATGTGCGCCCGCGTGGCCAGGAAATCCGCCAGGGCGACCTGGTCCTGCCGGCCGGCACGCGCCTGCGCTCCATCGAACTGGGGCTGGCGGCTTCGCTCGGCTGCGCGACCCTGGAGGTGCGACGCAAGCCGCGGGTGGCGCTGCTGTCCACCGGCGACGAGCTGGTCGAGGCGGGCCAGCCGCTGCAGGCCGGGCAGATCTACAACAGCAACCGTCCGTTGCTCAAGGATTGGCTGCAACGCCTGGGCTGCGACGTGCTCGACGCCGGTATCCTTCCCGACGACCTGGCACGTACCCGCGAGCGCCTGGCCGGGTTGGCCGGGGTGGACCTTATCCTTTCCACTGGCGGCGTATCGGTGGGCGAGGCCGACTTCCTCGGCATGGCGCTGCGCGAAGCCGGCGAGCTGACCCTCTGGAAGCTGGCGATAAAACCCGGCAAGCCGCTGACCGTCGGCCAGTTCCAGAGCATCCCGGTGATCGGCCTGCCGGGCAATCCGGCTTCGACCCTGGTCACCTTCGCCCTGCTGGCGCGTCCCTACCTGCTGCGCCGGCTCGGCGTGGCGCAGGTCGCGCCGCTGCGGGTGGAGGTACCGGCCGGCTTCGCCTGGACCAAGGCGGGGCAGCGTCGCGAGTACCTGCGTGGTCGCCTGGAGCAGGGCCGCGCGGTGCTCTATCCGAACCAGAGTTCCGGGGTACTGCGCAGCGCTTCCTGGGCCGAGGGGCTGGTGGAGGTCCGCGAGGGACGTACCCTCGTGGAAGGCGAGGGCGTGGCGTTCATTCCGCTGAGCGAACTGCTCGACTGAGCCGACGGTGGCCGGATGGCCGCCGTTCTCATTGCGCCGCCGGCTCCTTCCGCCGTTGCCGGTACTCGCCGGGCGTCTGCCCGGTCCAGCCCTTGAAACTGCGATGGAACGAGCGCGACTCGGTGAAGCCCAGGTACTGGGCGATGTCCTGGATCGGCAGCTCGCTATGCAGCAGGTAGTGCTCGGCCAGTTCGCGGCGCAGTTCGTCGAGGGTCTGCTGGTAGCTGCTGCCGGCTTGCTGCAGGTGGCGTTGCAGGGTGCGTACGGTCATGCCGAACTTCTCCGCCACCCGTTCCTTGCGCGGCAGGCCGTCCTTGAGTAGCTGGCGCAGGGCGTTCTTCACCCGCAGCGGCAGCGGCTCGTCATCGTCCAGCTCGGCCATCAGCGCCAGGGCATGTTCTTCCAGGGTGCGCAGCAGCGTCGCGTCGGCCTGGCGCAGCGGCAGCGCCAGGTAGTCCAGTGGTACCAGCAGCGCCGAACAGGGTTGGGTGAAGCGCACCGGACAGCCGAAGAAGGTCTCGTAGTCTTCCACGCGGGTTCCGTCCGGCAGGTCGTGTTCCAGCCAGACCTCGTCCGGCGAACCTTCCAGGTCGGCGATCCAGCGCGCGTAGAGGACCCAGGAAGCCAGGACGTGCTCGACCATGTGGCGCCGTACCAGGGGTGTCTGGTGGCGGCAGTTCCAGATCAGCCGGACCTGCCCGCCGGCCGCCTCGATGCGGCTGGTGCCCATGTCGCCGACCAGCTTCTCGTAGGGCGTGATGCGGCTCATGGCCTCGCCCAGGGTGGCGCAGTTCATCGCGATGTAGCCGAGCACGCTCCAGGAGCCGGGCTGGACGAAGCGCGCCGAATGCAGGCCGAACAGGGGATCGCCGGAATGCTCGCAGAAATAGCCGAGCAGGCGCTCGTGGGCTTCGCCCGGCAGGCGCTGGCGATTGTCGTTGAGCTGGTCGGCCTGGAGGCCGGCGGCGGCCAGGGCAGGGGCGATGTCCAGGCCGAGCCGTTCGGCGTGGCGCAGGTACTTCAGCAGGGCCGGAACCGAGGTGGAGCCAAGGGTCTGCATGGTCGTTGTTCTTGTCGTGGCGGGTGGAACAGGCCGTCCGGCGTGCGTGCCGGCTGTCTTGATCGGTCACAGGGAGTGTCTCGATCCGACAGTGACAGGCGAGGGCGGCTGGCTAGTATAGGCAGCCAGAAAGGTTCCGATAAACAGGTTGCCGCGACAAGCGAGGGGAGAGGTTCATGCGTCGTTGGAATGGCTGGGGCGAAGAAAGCACCGTGGTCGAATTGCCGGACAGCGCCCGTGGGTTCCTGGCGGAACTGGTCGGGCAGGGCGCACGCTTGCCGGACGCCAGCCTGGAGGCGGCGCTGGCGAAGGTCCCGGCGTCGCGCCTGGAGGCCGATCCGCGCTACAGCATCGACCCCCGTGAGCGTCTGCTGCATGCCCGCGGGCAGAGCCTGCCGGACTGGCTGGCGATGCGCGAGGGCGACTTCGGCGTCTACCCGGACGCCGTGGCCTATCCGGAAACCGCCGAGCAGATCCGCGAGTTGCTGGCCCTGGCCGACTCCCGCGACCTGCAACTGATTCCCTATGGCGGCGGTACTTCCGTGGCCGGCCATATCAATCCGCAAGCCTCGCGGCGGCCGGTACTGACGGTCTCGCTGGAGCGTATGAACCGCCTGCTCGATCTGGACCGCGAGAGCCTGGTCGCGACCTTCGGCCCCGGCGCCGCCGGCCCGCAGGTGGAGAGCCAGTTGCGTGCGCTGGGCTACACGCTCGGGCATTTCCCGCAGTCCTGGGAGTTGTCGACCCTCGGTGGCTGGGTCGCCAGCCGCTCCAGTGGCCAGCAGTCGCTGCGCTACGGGCGGATCGAACAACTTTTCGCCGGCGGGACCCTGGAGACCTTCGCCGGGCCGCTTGAAATCGCTACCTTCCCGGCATCCGCGGCGGGACCGGACCTGCGCGAACTGGTGCTGGGCTCTGAGGGACGCTTCGGGATCATTTCCTCGGTGAAGGTGCGGGTCTCGC
The DNA here is from genome assembly GCF_001815235.1 of Pseudomonas sp. HMSC065H01. Lineage (NCBI taxonomy): Bacteria > Pseudomonadati > Pseudomonadota > Gammaproteobacteria > Pseudomonadales > Pseudomonadaceae > Pseudomonas > Pseudomonas sp. HMSC065H01. The sequence continues at coordinate 85,564 of NZ_KV819862.1, forward strand.
CGCTGGCCGAGGACGAGCGCTTCTACAGCGTCTTCCTGCCGAACTGGCAGCAGGCCCAGCAAGCCACCCGCGAGCTGGCCCAGGCGCGCGTGCCGCTGTCGATGCTGCGCCTGTCCAACGCCGTGGAAACCATGACCCAACTGGCCCTGGCCGGCCATCCCGGACAGATCGCCTGGCTGGAGAAATACCTGGCACTGCGCGGCGCGGGCGAGGGCAAGTGCATGCTGACCTTCGGCGTGACTGGCAACCGTCGGCAGAACGGATTGTCGTTGAGCCAGGCGAAGGCCTTGCTGAAACGCTTCGGCGGGGTCTTCACCGGCACCCTGCTGGGGCGCAAGTGGGCGCAGAACCGCTTCCGCTTCCCCTACCTGCGCGAGGCCCTGTGGCAGGCGGGCTACGCCGTGGACACCCTGGAGACCGCCACCGACTGGAGCAACGTCGACGGCCTGCTGCAGAAGATCGAGGCCAGCCTGCGCGACGGCCTGGCCGCCGAGGGCGAGAGGGTCCATGTGTTCACCCACCTCTCGCATGTCTATGGCGAGGGGTCGAGCATCTATACCACCTACGTGTTCCGTCCGGCCGCGAGCTATGCGGCGACGCTGGAGCGCTGGAAGCGTCTCAAGCATGCGGCCAGCCAGGCGATCGTCGACAATCGTGGCACCATCAGCCACCAGCATGGCGTCGGCAAGGACCACGCACCCTACCTGCCCCGCGAGAAGGGCGAACTGGGCGTCGCCGCGCTGCGTGCCATGGCCGGTCACTTCGACCCGGCCGGGCGGCTCAACCGCGGCACCCTGCTGCAGGACTGAGCGGAATGACTTCAGCCTGGAACGAGGAGTGGCGTCGCCGCCGCCTGCCGGCGCTGGCGGGGCAGGAGTGGGACCTGATCGTGGTCGGCGGCGGCATCAGCGGTGCCGGCATCCTCCGCGAAGCCGCGCGGCGCGGCTGGCGCTGCCTGCTGCTGGAGCAGCGGGACTTCGCCTGGGGCACCTCGAGCCGCTCGTCGAAGATGGTCCATGGCGGCCTGCGCTACATCGCCAAGGGCCAGTGGCGGCTGACCCGCGACTCGGTGCGCGAGCGCCAGCGCCTGCTCGGCGAGGCGCCTGGGCTGGTGGAGCCGTTGAGCTTCGTGATGGCCCACTACCGCGGCGGCTTTCCCGGCCCGCGGCTATTCGGCGGCCTGCTGAGCGTGTACGACGCCCTTGCCGGGCGGCGCAACCACCGTTTCTACGACGCCGCCGCGTTGCGCTACCTGGCGCCGGGCCTGAAGGAACAACGGCTGCTCGGCGGCACGCGATTCTTCGATGCGGTGACCGACGATGCGCGCCTGGTGCTGCGGGTGCTGGCCGAGGCGCGTCACGACGGCGGCGAGGCATTCAACGGCATGCGTGTGCGCGAATTGCTGCGCGAGGGCGGCCAGGTGGTCGGCCTGCGCGCCGAGGACCGCGAGAGCGGCGAGCTTTTCGACTTTCGCTGCCGCGCCCTGGCGCTGGCCACCGGGGCCTGGGCCGATGAGTTGCGCCAGCCCGGCGGAAGCGAGCACATCCGCCCGCTGCGCGGCAGCCATCTATTGCTGCCGGCCTGGCGCCTGCCGGTGGCCCATGCCTTCAGCTTCATGCACGCCACGGACCGGCGACCGGTGTTCGTGTTCCCCTGGGAGGGCGCGACGGTGGTCGGCACCACCGATCTCGACCATCGCGACGGCCTTGGGGAGGACGCGCGGATCAGCCGCGCCGAACTCGACTACCTGCTGGCGGCCTGCGCCCAGCAGTTTCCCGCCGCTGCCATCGAGGCGCGCGACGTGCTGTCGACCTGGGCCGGCGTGCGACCGGTGGTCAGCAGCGGCGACGACAGCGGCAAGCCTTCCGACGAGAAACGCGAGCATGTGCTCTGGCGCGAGCCGGGCTGCGTGACCCTGGCCGGCGGCAAGCTGACCACCTTCCGGCCGCTGGCGGTGGAGGTGCTACAAGCCTGCGCGGCGCTGCTCGGGCGCACGGTCACGGACGATGGCGCGGCGGTGTTCGGCGCCTGCGAAGGCCCGCTCATCGACGGGCTCGGCAGCGGCCAGCGACGCCGCCTGGCCGGTCGCTACGGACGCGACCTGGTCCGCCTCAAGCGGCTGGTGGACACCCTCGGAACGGACTGCGTGGGTGCCAGCGAAACGCTCTGGGCCGAACTGGCGTTCGCCTCCGAGGCGGAAATGGTGCTGCATCTCGATGACCTGCTGTTGCGCCGCACCCGCCTCGGCCTGCTGTTGCCCGGAGGCGGCGCGGCATACCTGCCGCGTATCCGCGCACTCTGCCAAGCGCGCCTGGGCTGGGACGACCCGCGCTGGGAACGTGAGCAACAGGCCTATCTGGACCTCTGGCGCCGGCACTACAGCCTGCCCGTCTGACCAGCCGAGACGAGAACGAGATGAACGATAAGAACTATCTGCTGGCGATCGACAATGGCACCCAGAGCGTGCGCGCCCTGCTGTTCGACCTGCAGGGCAACCTGCTGGGCAAGGGCAAGGTGGAGCTGGAGGCCTACTACTCGAAGCATCCGGGCTGGGCCGAACAGGACCCCGAGTACTACTGGGCGATGCTCGGCGAGGCCTGTCGGCGGCTCTGGGACCAGGTGGACATCGATCGCGGGCTCATCCGCGGGGTGTCGCTGACCACCCAGCGTGGCACGGTGATCCACGTCGATGCCGAGGGCAGGCCGTTGCGTCCGGCGATCCTCTGGCTCGACCAGCGCCGGGCGGAGGTCCGCGAGCGCATCAGGGGGCCTTGGGGCTGGCTGTTCAAGCTGGTCGGCGCCGAGGGCGCGGTGGAGCATTTCCGCGCCCAGGCCGAGGTCAACTGGGTGGCCCAGGAGCAGCCGGAGATCGCTGCGAAGACCGACAAGGTGTTGCTGCTTTCCGGCTTTCTCAGCCACCGCCTGACCGGCCGTTTCGTCGACTCGGTGGGGTGCTGCGTTGCCTACCTGCCGTTCGACTACAAGCGCCTGCGCTGGGCCGCGCCGCGCGACTGGAAATGGCAGGCGCTGGCGGTACGCCGCGAGCAGTTGCCGGAGCTGTTCAAGCCGGGCGAGCGGCTCGGCGAGATCAGCGCCGAGGCCAGCCGGCACACCGGCATTCCGCAAGGCCTGCCGTTGATCGCCGCGGGGGCCGACAAGGCCTGCGAGGTGCTCGGCGCAGGTGCGCTGGAGCCCACCATCGCCTGCCTCTCCTATGGCACCACGGCGACCATCAACACCACTCGCGCCCGCTACCTGGAAACCGTGCCGCTGATTCCACCCTATCCGGCGGCGATTCCCGATCATTTCAATACCGAGGTGATGATCTATCGCGGCTACTGGATGGTCAGCTGGTTCAAGCGCGAGTTCGGCTTGCGCGAGATGCAGCAGGCGCGCGAGCAGGGGGTCGAGCCGGAGCAACTGTTCGACGAACTGGTCAACGGCGTGCCGCCCGGCTCGATGGGCCTGACCCTGCAACCCTACTGGTCGCCGGGAATCCGCGAACCGGGACTGGAGGCCAAGGGGGCGATGATCGGTTTCGGCGACGTGCATACCCGGGCGCACATCTACCGGGCCATCCTCGAGGGCCTGGCCTATGCCCTGCGCCAGGGCAAGGAGCGCATCGAGAAGCGTTCGGGCACGCCGATCGTGCGCCTGCGCGTGGCCGGCGGCGGCTCGCAGAGCGACGCGGCGATGCAGCTCACCGCCGACATCTTCGGCCTGCCGGCCGAGCGCCCGCATGTCTACGAGGCGTCCGGCCTGGGTGCGGCGATCGACTGCGCGGTGGGGCTCGGCCTCTATCCGGACGTCGCCAGCGCGGTGGCCGGGATGACCCGCGTCGGCCGGGTTTTCCTGCCCCAGGCGGAAGCCCGGCAGATCTACCAGCGGCTCTATGGCGAGGTCTACCTGCGCATGTATCGCCAGTTGCGCCCGCTCTACCGCAGCATTCGCGAGATTACCGGCTACCCTGCCTGAACCGGGCGCCGCACTTCCGTCCCGGATACGCGGTCAATAGGCAAAGACAAGGCCACGACGAGGGGTTCGGTTCGATGGACAAGGACAAGGTTCTGCTGGTCCTGCACGGCAAGCAGGCGGGCAACGAAGAGGTTCGTGCCGCGGTCGCGGCACAGCGCGAGGCCGGGCGGGAGCTGGCGGTGCGGGTAACCTGGGAGGACGGCGACGCCCGGCGCATCGTCGAGGAGGCGCTGGCGGCCGGCTATGCGACGCTGGTCGCGGGCGGTGGCGACGGCACGCTGCGCGAGGTGGCCGAAGCGCTGGCGCGCGGGCGAGGCGAGGCGAGCCTGGCGATCCTGCCGCTGGGCACCGCCAACGATTTCGCCCGCGCCGCCGGGATTCCCCTGGAACCGGCCGCGGCGCTGGCGCTGCTCGACCAGACGGCGCGGCCGATCGACCTGGGCGAGGTGAACGGCAAGCTGTTCCTCAACATGGCCACTGGCGGCTTCGGTTCGAAGGTCACGGCGAATACCTCGGAGGACCTGAAGAAGGTTCTCGGCGGTGCCGCCTACCTGTTGACCGGGTTGACCCGTTTTTCCGAAGTGCATGCCGCCCAGGGCCGTTTCAGCGCCCCGGACTTCCAGTGGGAAGGCGAGTTCCTCGCCCTGGGCATCGGTAACGGGCGCCAGGCCGGCGGCGGGCACGTACTGTGTCCGCAAGCGCGAGTGGACGACGGCCTGCTGGACGTGAGCATCCTGCCGACGCCGCAGGACATGGTCGGTACCCTGGGCACCCTGCTCGGCGGTGGCAACGGAGTGGAAAGCCTGTTCGTCCGCGCGCGGGTGCCATGGCTGGAAGTGGAGGCGGCGGAAGGTCTCGACGTCAATCTCGACGGCGAGCCGCTGGAAGGACGCAAGCTGCGTTTCTCGGTTTCCCCGGGCGCGCTGCGCGTGCACTTGCCGGCCGGCTCGCCGTTGTTGCGCGAGCCGCCGCGCGAGGACTGAGGGCGGGGCCGACTGATCCGCTGCCTGGAGTGGCGTCTGTGTCTTGTCGGCCTTTCCCGCGACACCGTATAACAGCATCTTTCCACCAAGGATGCTGGTTCCATGTTCCGTCTCTCCGCGCTGTACCGCTATCCGATCAAGTCTTCCGCCGCCGAGTCCCTGGAGCGCGTCGCGCTCGATGCGCTGGGCGTGGTCGGCGACCGACGCTGGATGGCGGTGGACACCGAAACCGGACGTTTCTTCACCCAGCGCCTGCTGCCGCAGCTGGGGCGTATCCAGGCGCGCTGGGCGGCGCCGGAGGTCCTGCGGCTGAATGCGCCGGGGATGTCCGAGCTGAGCCTCGAAGTACCGGCAGCCGACGCCAACCTGCGTGGCGTCACGGTCTGGCGCGATACCTTGCAGGCGCCGGATGCCGGCGACGCCGCAGCGGACTGGCTGACGCGCTTCCTCGGCCGCCCGACGCGCCTGGTGCACATTCCCGAGGCGCGCGCGCGGCAGGTCGATACCGGCTACGCCGAACCGGGGCAGAAGGTGCATTTCGCCGACGGTTTCCCGCTGCTGCTGATCGGCCAGGCTTCGCTCGACGACCTCAGCCAGCGGGTCGGCCGGCCGTTGGAGATGCTGCGCTTCCGTCCCAACCTGGTGGTGGAAGGCAGCGCCGCGTTCGCCGAGGACGGCTGGAAACGCATCCGCATCGGCTCGGTCGAGTTCGTCGTGGCCAAGCCCTGTTCCCGCTGCATCCTCACCACCCTGGATCCGGCGACCGGCGAGCGCAACGAGGACCGCGAGCCGCTGACGACCCTGAAGACCTACCGGGAAAAGGATGGCGCGGTGCTGTTCGGGCAGAACCTGATTGCGCTGGGACAGGGCAGCCTGGAGGTGGGGATGCCGGTGGAAATCCTCGACTGAGGAACGGTCGCCCGCCGTTGCGGCGGGCGGCCATTGCCGGCGATCAGAGCTTGGCGTCGACGCAACCGGTGCTCAGGCACTCGCGCTCGCGTTCGCGGAGGAAGTCGAGGCGCTGGCGGGTCTTCTCGGTGGCGCAGTCGAGGTTGACGAAATAACCGTTGTCCTTGCTTTCGCTGCAGGCCGCGTCGCGCTCCTTGATCCAGGCGATCTGGCTCTTCTTCAGCAGGGCTTTCTGGCCGTCGTTCAGGTGCTTGCGCAGGGTGCCGAACTGCTGGTTCAGCTCGCGGTCGGCCTGGGAAAACTCGCCGCTGCGGCAATACACGCTGTCGAAGGCGTTGCGCGGCGTACCGCAGGCGTCGGCGGCCAGGGCGCCGTCGGCGAGCAGCAGGCTGGAGGCGGCGAGCAGGGCGGTGGCGAGGGGCTTGTTCATCTTGAGGTCCTTTTCAAGGTACTGGAAAGGCCCGGGCGTCCGGGCCGGGTTGGGGGTCAGAAATCGTCGAAGTAGCGTTCGTGCCAGTCGACGATGGGCTGCGGCGCATTGAGCTTCTGCCCGTAGATCACCGCATAGGACAGCACGTTCTGCACGTACTGGCGAGTCTCGTCGAACGGAATGGTCTCGATCCACACGTCGAAGGCCAGGTGGCGGGTATCTTTCAGCCACTGGCGGACGCGGCCCGGACCGGCGTTGTAGGCGGCCGAGGCGAGTACCCGGTTGCCGTTGAACTGGCTATGCACCTGGCTCAGGTAGGCGGCGCCGAGGCGGATGTTGACGTCGGGCACGATCAGTTGCTGGGTCGAGGCCAGCGGGATGCCGAACTTGCGCGAGGTCTCCTTGGCGGTGCCGGGCATCAGCTGCATCAGCCCGGTGGCGCCGACTCCGGAACGGGCATCGGACATGAACGCGCTTTCCTGCCGGGTGATGGCGAAGATCCAACTGGAGTGCAGGCCGCGGTTCTTCGCTTCGCGCACCAGGGTGGCGCGGTGCGCCATCGGGAAGCGGATGTCCAGGTCGTCCCAGTACTGCGCCTGGCTGATCGAGCGGATCGCCGGGAAATACCACTGCATGTCGTAGGCCAGCCTGGCCTGGGCGATCAGCTCGTCGCGATCGAACAGGCGCGCGGCGTGGTACCACTCGCGGCGGGCGTTGATCACTTCGCCACGGTTGAAGAACTCCATGGCCCGGCGCGTACTGGCGGCGTTGCGTACGCGTTGCAGGACGCGCGGGTCGATGTGCGCAGGACGGTTGCCGAGCTTGTACGGCACGCTCAGGCGGTCGGCGGCGAGGAAGCCGTAGAAGTCGCGCTCGCCGGCGAGCTTCTGGTACAGCGCGATCGGCTCCTTGCTGTTCGGCTGCGCCAGTTGCAGGCTGCGTGCCTGCCAATAGCGCCAGCGGCTGGTGGCGGCAAGATCCTGGGGCAGCTTGCGGGTCAGCGCGTAGGCTTCGTCCCAGCGGCCCAGGCGCAGCAGCAGGCGGGTGCGCCATTCGGTGACGGTGTTGTCGCGCAGGCCGGGATCGTACTGGGTCATCAGCGGCAGTGCGCGCGGATCGAAGCGCTTGGCCAGGCTGAGACCGATCTCGCGGGCGATGGCGACCTTCTCGTCGCTGGAGAAGGGTAGCGCCGAGCTGTAGTAGTCGAGCAGGCTAAGGGCCTTTTCCGGGTCCTGCCGCGCCAGGCGGCGCAGGCCGAGACCGACCACGTCGGCGGTGGCATGGTCGCGCTGGCTGAAGCGGCCGGTCTGGCTCAGCTGGGCGGGGTTCTGCGCCACGCTGACCATCAGCGCGCCCTGGTTGCCGAGGGTCGGCAGGCGCTGCGCGAGGTGCGAGGCGAGGCTGTAGTTGCGCGCTTCGGCGGCCAGCTTGAGGCGTTTCCAGACCTTTTCCTCGGTGAGCTGGCCTTCGCCCTGCCAGAGGCCGAACAGGGTGTCGCAGGCAGCCGGCTGCGACTTGCCGACCAGCCACAGGCGTTCGCTGGTGGCGTAGCCTTCGGCCTTCTGGCCGTGGCCCAGCTGGTACTGGCCATACAGGCAGTCGAGTTCGGTGAAGTTCAGCTTCGGATCGTAGTAGTTGACGAAGGTCTTCCAGTCGTCGCGGTCGGCCAGCAGGCGCAGCCAGCGCAGTTTCAGCCAGCCGATCTGCGGCAGGTCGCCGTGTTCGGTGAGGAAGCGCTCGACCTCCTCGTTGCTGGCGGACTTCAGCCGGTGGGTCAGTTCGTCGTAGGCCAGGTAGGGTTCCAGCGGGTAATCGCGCAGGGCGCTGCGCGAGGCCATGTAGGGCGCGCTGTTGCCCTTGGCCAGGGCGGCCTTGGCCTGGTCGTAGAGACGGCGTTGTTCGGTCAGGGAAGCGGCGTGGACCGCGTCGACGGAGGAAATACTGAGCAAAAGGCAGGAAACGAGAGTGAACAGGCGACCGCGCATGACTTATCCGGGCAGGTGATGTCGGGTAACGTCGGCAGGTCCGCAACGGCTGCCTACGGGCGTTTCGACCGCTCGCGGGACTGGCGCGCGACCGCTGTCGCGGGGCGCGCCCGAAGCCGGGCGGATGGCTCGCCTAAGCTTAGCCGTTGCGGCATGGCGGTGAAAGCGCCGTGCCATCCGATGCCTATCCGGCGTAAAATGCGCGCCCTGTTTCCGGAGGCGCCCATGACCCTGCTCAAGTTCACCGATGTATCCCTTGCCTTTGGCACCACTCCCTTGCTGGACAAGGTGTCGTGGCAGATCGGCCGTGGCGAGCGGGTCTGCGTGATCGGGCGCAACGGTACCGGCAAGTCCAGCCTGTTCAAGGTGGTCAAGGGCGAACAGCAGGCCGACGACGGCGAAGTCTGGCGCGCACCGGCGCTGAAGATCGGCGAATTGCCCCAGGAACTGCCGCGTGCCGACGAACGGACAGTGTTCGACGTGGTGGCCGAGGGTCTGGCGGAAGTCGGCAAGCTGCTCGCCGAGTACCACCACCTGAGCCTGAACATCCATACCGACGATGACCTGGCGCGCCTCTCGCGGGTCCAGCAGGAACTCGAGGCGCGCGATGGCTGGCGCCTGCAGCAACTGGTGGACAGCACCCTCAGCCGCCTGCAGTTGCCGGCCGACAAGACCCTCGCCGAACTCTCCGGCGGCTGGCGTCGGCGCGTGCTGCTGGCCCAGGCGCTGGTCGCCGAGCCGGACCTGCTGCTGCTCGACGAACCGACCAACCACCTGGACATCGGCGCCATCGCCTGGCTCGAGGAAGCGCTGCTGGGCTTCAACGGCGCGGTGCTGTTCATTACCCACGACCGCGCCTTCCTGCAATCCCTGGCGACCCGCATCCTCGAGCTGGATCGTGGCCACCTGATCGACTGGAACGGCGACTACGCCAGTTTCCTGGTGCACAAGGAACAGCAACTGGCCGCCGAAGAAGCTGCCAACGCATTGTTCGACAAGCGCCTGGCCCAGGAAGAAGTGTGGATCCGCCAGGGCATCAAGGCCCGCCGCACGCGCAACGAAGGGCGGGTTCGGGCACTGAAGGAAATGCGTCGCGAACGCGCCGAGCGCCGCGAGCGCCAGGGCAAGGCCAGCTTCCAGCTGGAAAGCGCGGACAAGTCCGGCAAGCAGGTGATCGTGGTGGAGCACGTCAGCTTCGCCCATCCCGGCGGCCAGCCGCTGGTACGCGACTTCTCCATGGTCCTGCAGCGCGGCGACCGTATCGGCCTGCTCGGCGCCAACGGTACCGGCAAGACCACCTTGCTCAAGCTGCTGCTTGGCGACCTGCAGCCGACCTCGGGCAAGATCGAGGTGGGCACCAAGCTGGAAGTGGCCTACTTCGACCAGTTGCGCCATCAGCTCGAACCCGAGCAGACGGTGATCGACAATATCTCCGAAGGCCGCGAGTTCATCACCATCGACGGCCAGAACCGGCATGTGCTCAGCTATCTCGGCGACTTCCTGTTCAGTCCGCAGCGCGCCCGCACCCCGGTGAAGGCGTTGTCCGGCGGCGAGCGCGCGCGCCTGTTGCTGGCCAAGCTGTTCAGCAAGCCGGCCAACCTGCTGGTGCTCGACGAACCGACCAACGACCTCGACGTGGAAACCCTGGAACTGCTGGAGGAAGTCCTGCTCGGCTTCCAGGGCACCGTGCTGATGGTCAGCCACGATCGGGCCTTCCTCGACAACGTGGTGACCAGCACCCTAGTCTTCGAGGGCGAGGGCAAGGTTCGCGAATTCGTCGGTGGCTACCAGGACTGGCTGCGCCAAGGGGGCACGCCGCGCCTGCTCGGCGTGAGCGAGTCGAAGAGCGGCAAGGCCGAGCTGAATACCGCGCTGGCGCCCGCCGCCGAACCCGCGCCGGCTGCTGCGGCGCCGAGCGAGGCGCCGGCGAAGAAAAAGCTCAGCTACAAGTTGCAGCGCGAGCTGGAGGCTTTGCCCGGGCAGATCGACGCGGTCGAGGCGGAGCTGGCGGGTGTCCAGGAAACCATCGCGCAGCAGGATTTCTATCTGCGCCCGCAGGACGAGCAGCGCGAAACCCTGGCGCGGCTGGACGCGTTGCAGCAGGAACTCGATGCCTTGCTCGAGCGCTGGGCCGAACTGGAAGACTGATCTATCTCGAAAAAGTGAGCTGCATCAATGTGATAGCGGCTCATCTCGATGATCCTTGCGGGCCTTGCCGGCGGTGGGTGCAGTCCCCCGTCGGTCCCTCTGGCTGGCGTCATTGACGGGCCGGCCGTCTCCCGAGAAAGGATCAGTCCATGGCAATCGAGTACCGCATCACGCTGGACGACCAGCATCAGCTCAACTATCGCATCGAGCTGGAGCGGCACTACGACCCGCAGGCGGCTGCCGCAGCGCCGCGCTGGACGCGCCTGGAACACAATCGCTGCAGCAACTGCCCGCTCGATCGCGAGCGCTACAGCCATTGTCCGGCGGCGGTCGACCTGCATGGGGTGATCGAGGATTTCCGCAACCTGCCGGCGTTCCGCAAGGCCGGCATCTGCGTGCGCACGCCGGAGCGCGAGTACATCAAGCAGGCGGGCCTGGAGGAAGGACTGCGCGCGCTGATCGGCTTGATCATGGCCAGCAGCGCCTGTCCGCTGCTGGCGCCGCTGAGGCCGATGGCCATGCAGCACCTGCCGTTCGCCAGCAACCAGGAGTTCGTGCTGCGGGTGGTGCCGCTGTACCTGATGCGCCAGTACTTCAACTTCCGCGAGGGGCGGCATGCCGATTGGGAACTGAAAGGGCTGGTGCGGCTGTTCCAGCAGTTGCAACTGGTCAACCAGGCGTTCTGGCAGCGAATCCACGACACCTGTGTCAGCGATTCCAACCTGAAGGCGTTCCTGACCTTCTTCTCGCTGTCGTCGAGCATCAGCTATTCGCTGGAAACCCAGTTGCAGAAGATCCGCCCGCTGGTGATGAGCGCCGAGGAAACGCCCGGCTGAGGCGCAGGCCCCGGCCGAGCGGGGAGAGATCAGGCTTTCTTCAGGTGCACCGCGAGCACGTCGCAGGGCGCGCCGTGCAGCACGTCGTTGGCAGTGGAACCGAGCAGCAGCGCCAGGCCGTGGCGACCGTGGCTGCCGACCACGATCAGGTCGCAGGCCTGTTCCGCGGCGAGGCGGTGGATTTCCTGGCGCGGTTGCCCGTAGACCAGGTGGCGCTGCTCGCTGCCGAGGTCCGGATAGCGTACGGCGAAGGCATCCAGGCGTTCACGGGCCTGGTCGAACTGCTGCTGCTGCAACATCGACAGGTCCATCGGCACGTCCCCACCGAAGGCCATGGCCATGGGCTCGACCACATGCACCACCGAGAGCCGGGCCTGGTTGCTGGTGGCCAGGGCCGCCGCACGCTTCATCACCGGGTCGCATTCGTCGGTCAGGTCGACGGCGACCAGAATGTGTTGATAGGGCATGAACGTCTCCTCCCAGAAGGGGATAGTGTTTTCATTATGGACTTTTGCGCCGCGCGTGGAACCTGTTCCGTTGCGCTGGGCAAAAAGCTGCTCCGCCGTGGTCGCATTCGCCTGTAAACTGCGCCTCCCTTGGCGACTGCGACCGATCCTGCCTGCGCGCGCGGATCGAGGCAAATGCCTTAACCGTTTTTCGAGTGTCCGTTCCTTATGACCACTTGGCTGGTGATCCTGCTGCTGGCTGTCATGCTCAGTCCCCTGGCCTGGCTGATGCCGTCCAACAGGCAGCGCGGCAAGATGGCCCTGCGCCTCGAGGCGCGCCGTCTCGGCCTGGCCATGCAGCTCGCGCGCCAGGATTGGCCGCATTGGCTGGAGAGCGCTCCGCCGACGTCCTGCGCGCAGTTCCACTGCCCGCGCCGACGCGGCCGGGAGGCCTGGTGCTATTGGCAGAATACCCCGGGCCAGTGGCTGAACCAGTGGCGCGAGCCGTGCGCGGACGATGAGTTGCTGGACGCCCTGCGCAGCCTCCCCGGGGATGTCTACAAGGTGGAGGCGACCGCCCAGTTCCTTGCCCTGTATTGGGGCGAGCGCGGCGATAGCGCCGACCTCGGGCGCATCGCCGAGTTTCTCCGCCAGCGCGCCTGAGGCGGCGCGCCGAGGTTCATTGGTTGCGCGCGGCATACAGCGCGGCGACCTTCTCCAGGCCATCGATGATCCGGTCTGCATTCTTGTTGACCAGGAACGGCACGCTGTTCTGGTTGTAGTTGCGCAGGGACTTCTCGATGTAGTGCCACTTGATCGCCACGCTGCGCAGCGCCCTGGCGATCTCCTCGTCGTTCTGCGGCGCCTGCTGCAGCTTCAACAGGTTGACCGAAAAGCGGCTGGCCAGGTCGTCCAGTGGACGCTCCTCGCCGCCGCCGAAGAAGCTGGCGCCCACCGACGCGTTGCGCGAGGCATAGTCCAGAGCAATGTCCTGCATCAGCAGGCTCTGTTCGCGGCTCTGCTCGGTGAGCGTCGGCACCGTGGCGGCGTTTTCCCGTTGCAGGCTGCGATACAACTGGCCGCCGAGGTCCATCAGTTGCTGGTTGCGTCGTGCCAGGTCGGCGACCGGTTGCAGGTCGCTGTAGCCCTTGTTGCGCACCGCGCCGGTCAGCTTGTCGAGGTCTTGCGCATAGTCCCGCCATTGCTCGCGAAGCTGGCCCAGCAGGCGCCGGGATTCGCTGCCGTTCACGCCGTCGAGTCGCTGCAGGCGGGCTTCCGCCGTCTGTGTCGAGCTTTCGATCAGGCTGGCGTAGCGTTGATCGCCTTCCTGGCCGACGTACATGAAGAAGGCGTTCAGGGATTTCTGCGTGGCGAGCCGCATCTGGTGCAGGGCGAGCAGGTCATCGGCGGTCCCTGCCGCGAAGACGGGGAGGCTCAGCAGGCCGAGCAGGGCCAGACAAAGAGTGAACGGACGGCAGATCATGGGTTCCATCTCCATGTGGCCCTGGAGGCCTTCTTGTTGTTCTTTTGTAACGGCCCGTGGCCGATCATGCATGGCGATCTGCGGCGACTCTAGCCTGCCTTTCCGCACCGGGACAAGCGCCCACGGCGCCGATCATCGAACATCTGAATGGTCCGACAGAGGCTGGCTGAATGGCCCTGCGCAGAGGGCCTGGAGGAGGGCAGGTGTTTTCCGGATGGCTGATTGACAATTCCCGGCTTTTGCCGGAATGTGTGCGCACCCAAGTCAAACGGGCGTATGAATCGAGCGTTTGCCTCGCGCAGGCCTCGACAATAGAGACCCGGTTATCGCGTCGGCGGGTGTGCCGAAGGGTTTGGGACTATGCTCGGCGGTTGCCGAAAGGGTCCCGACACGGCGTCCGATGTGTAAGTTCAAGCTTCCATAATAGCGTGGAGATCAGTTGATGATTTACCAAGGTAAAGCCATCACGGTTAAGCCTCTTGAGGGCGGCATCGTCGAGTTGAATTTCGATCTCAAGGGCGAGTCCGTCAACAAGTTCAACCGTCTCACCCTCAGTGAGTTGCGTGCGGCAGTCGATGCGATCAAGGCCGATGCATCGGTCAAGGGCGTGATCGTGACCAGCGGCAAGGACGTGTTCATCGTTGGTGCCGACATCACCGAGTTCGTTGACAACTTCCAGCTGCCCGACGAGGAACTGATGGCGGGCAACCTCGAAGCCAACAAGATCTTCAGCGACTTCGAAGACCTGGACGTACCCACCGTTGCCGCGATCAACGGCATCGCCCTCGGCGGCGGCCTGGAGATGTGCCTGGCCGCGGACTTCCGCGTGATGAGCGCGACCGCCAAGGTCGGCCTGCCGGAAGTCAAGCTGGGCATCTACCCGGGCTTCGGCGGCACCGTCCGCCTGCCGCGCCTGATCGGCTGCGATAACGCCGTCGAGTGGATCGCCTCGGGCAAGGAAAACAAGGCCGAGGACGCCCTGAAGGTCGGCGCCGTCGACGCCGTGGTCGCTCCCGAGCAACTGCAGGCCGCTGCCCTCGACCTGGCCAAGCGCGCCGTCGCCGGCGAGCTGGACCACAAGGCACGGCGCCAGCCGAAGCTGGAAAAGCTGAAGCTGAATGCAATCGAGCAGATGATGGCCTTCGAAACCGCCAAGGGCTTCGTCGCCGGCCAGGCCGGTCCGAACTACCCGGCGCCGGTGGAAGCCATCAAGAGCATCCAGAAGGCCGCCAACTTCGGCCGCGACAAGGCGCTGGAAGTCGAAGCCGCCGGCTTCGTCAAGCTGGCCAAGACCTCGGTCGCGCAGAGTCTGATCGGCCTGTTCCTGAATGACCAGGAACTGAAGAAGAAAGCCAAGAAATACGACGAAGTCGCCAAGGACGTGAAACTGGCCGCCGTGCTCGGCGCCGGCATCATGGGCGGCGGCATCGCCTATCAGTCGGCGCTCAAGGGCACCCCGATCCTGATGAAGGATATCCGCGAAGAGGGTATCCAGATGGGCCTGAACGAGGCCGCCAAGCTGCTCGGCAAGCGCGTCGAGAAGGGTCGCCTGACCCCGGCGAAGATGGCCGAGGCGCTCAATGGCATCCGTCCGACCATGTCCTATGGCGACTTCGGCAACGTCGACATCGTCGTCGAAGCCGTCGTCGAGAACCCCAAGGTCAAGCAAGCCGTGCTCGCCGAAGTGGAAGGCGCGGTGAAGGAAGACGCGATCATCGCCTCCAACACCTCGACCATCTCCATCAGCCTGCTGGCCCAGGCGCTGAAGCGTCCGGAAAACTTCTGCGGCATGCATTTCTTCAACCCGGTGCACATGATGCCGCTGGTGGAAGTGATCCGTGGCGAGAAGACCGGTGAAACCGCCATCGCCACCACCGTCGCCTACGCCAAGAAGATGGGCAAGAGCCCGATCGTGGTCAACGAT
The DNA here is from genome assembly GCF_001815235.1 of Pseudomonas sp. HMSC065H01. Lineage (NCBI taxonomy): Bacteria > Pseudomonadati > Pseudomonadota > Gammaproteobacteria > Pseudomonadales > Pseudomonadaceae > Pseudomonas > Pseudomonas sp. HMSC065H01. Next base: position 100,683 of record NZ_KV819862.1, read on the forward strand.
TGCCCCGGCTTCCTGGTCAACCGTGTGCTGTTCCCGTACTTCGGCGGCTTCGCCAAGCTGCTGAGCTTCGGCGTCGACTTCGTGCGCATCGACAAGGTGATGGAGAAGTTCGGCTGGCCCATGGGCCCGGCCTACCTGTCCGACGTGGTCGGCATCGACACCGGCCACCATGGCCGCGACGTCATGGCCGAGGGCTTCCCGGACCGCATGGCGGTCGAGGGCAAGACCGCCGTCGACGTGATGTACGAGGCCAACCGCCTGGGCCAGAAGAACGGCAAGGGCTTCTACGCCTACGAGACCGACAAGCGCGGCAAGCCGAAGAAGGTCACCGATCCGCAGGCCTACGAAGTGCTCAAGCCGATCGTGGTCGAGCAGCGCGAAGTGACCGACGAGGACATCGTCAACTTCATGATGATCCCGCTGTGCCTGGAAACCGTGCGTTGCCTGGAAGACGGCATCGTCGAGACCGCTGCCGAGGCCGATATGGGCCTGATCTACGGCATCGGCTTCCCGCCCTTCCGTGGTGGTGCTCTGCGCTACATCGATTCGATCGGTGTCGCCGAGTTCGTGGCCCTGGCCGACAAGTACGCCGAGCTGGGCGCGCTGTACCACCCGACCGCGAAGCTGCGTGAAATGGCCAAGAACGGTCAGAAATTCTTCGGTTAATCGCGGAACGACTAGAGCGAGAGTGAATTTATGAGCCTGAATCCGAGAGACGTCGTCATTGTCGACTTCGGCCGCACCCCGATGGGTCGTTCCAAGGGTGGCATGCACCGCAACACCCGCGCCGAGACCATGTCGGCGCACCTGATCAGCAAGCTGCTGGAGCGTAACCCGAAGGTCGACCCGGCCGAAGTGGAAGACGTGATCTGGGGCTGCGTCAACCAGACCCTGGAGCAGGGCTGGAACATCGCGCGCATGGCGTCGCTGATGACCCAGATCCCGCACACCAGCGCCGCGCAGACCGTCAGCCGCCTGTGCGGTTCGTCGATGAGCGCGCTGCACACCGCCGCCCAGGCGATCCAGACCGGCAATGGCGATGTATTCGTCATCGGCGGCGTGGAGCACATGGGCCACGTCGGCATGATGCATGGCGTCGACCCGAACCCGCACCTGTCCCTGTACGCCGCCAAGGCCTCGGGCATGATGGGCCTGACTGCGGAAATGCTCGGCAAGATGCACGGTATCAGCCGTGAGGCGCAGGACAAGTTCGGCGCGCGTTCGCACCAACTGGCCTGGAAGGCCACCCAGGAAGGCAAGTTCAAGGACGAGATCATCCCGATGGAAGGGTATGACGAGAACGGTTTCCTGAAAGTCTTCGACTTCGACGAGACCATTCGTCCGGAAACCACCGTCGAGACCCTGGCCGAGTTGAAGCCGGCGTTCAATCCGAAAGGCGGCACCGTGACCGCGGGGACCTCCTCGCAGATCACCGACGGTGCCTCCTGCATGATCGTGATGTCGGCCCAGCGCGCCCAGGACCTGGGCATCCAGCCGATGGCGGTGATCCGCTCCATGGCCGTGGCGGGTGTCGACCCGGCGATCATGGGCTACGGCCCGGTGCCGTCGACCAACAAGGCGCTCAAGCGTGCCGGCCTGACCATCGCCGACATCGATTTCGTCGAACTCAACGAAGCCTTCGCCGCCCAGGCCCTGCCTGTGCTGAAGGACCTCAAGCTGCTCGACAAGATGGACGAGAAGGTCAACCTCCACGGCGGCGCCATCGCCCTGGGTCACCCGTTCGGTTGCTCCGGTGCGCGCATTTCCGGCACCCTGTTGAACGTGATGAAGCAGAACGGCGGTACCCTTGGCGTGTCCACCATGTGCGTGGGCCTGGGACAGGGTATCACCACCGTCTTCGAGCGCATCTAAGCGTTCGTCGAAGGGGAAAGCCGGGGCCTCGTGCCCCGGCTTTCGTTTTTCAGTGTCAGTCGTTTCCGGCTGTATCGAGCGAATGACGCCCCGGGAGCGCGGGTTTGCCTATTGTGCGATCCGTGCCTATACCGGGCTGTTGTATGTCGGCATTGTGCCGTTGTTTTCCGATTTTCGAGACAAGGTAAGGAACATGGACCTGCAGGCTGGGCTCTATCGTCATTACAAGGGACAGAACTACCGGGTCCTGGGTGTCGCGCGGCATTCGGAGACGGAAGAGGCGCTGGTGATCTACCAGGCGCTGTACGGCGAATTCGGTCTCTGGGTGCGTCCGCTGGAGATGTTCACCGAGGCCGTGGAGGTCGATGGCGAGTGGGTGCCGCGCTTCGTCCTGGTGAGTCCCGAGGCCGATCCCCTGGGCTTGCAGAAAGCTCCCGGCGGGGAAGACCGCGCTTGACCTTGGCTCGTTCGCCACTATATATAGCGGTGCCGCGCTAGTCGCTCCCTCCTTTATATTCATCTTTTCGACGCAGGAACCTTCCGATCCATGGGTAAATCGCTGGTCATCGTGGAATCCCCGGCCAAGGCCAAGACCATCAACAAGTACCTGGGCAGCCAGTACGTGGTGAAGTCGAGCATCGGCCACATCCGTGACCTGCCCACCAGTGGTTCGTCGAGTTCCAAGGAGCCGGCGGCCAAGGGCCGCAAGAGCGCCTCCGAGGCGCCGGCGCTGTCACCGAAGGAGAAGGCCAGGCGCCAACTGGTCTCGCGCATGGGGGTCGACCCGGAGCATGGCTGGAAGGCCAAGTACGAGATCCTGCCCGGCAAGGAAAAGGTCATCGACGAGCTGCGCCGCCTGGCCAAGGACGCCGACACCGTCTATCTCGCGACCGACTTGGACCGCGAAGGGGAGGCCATCGCCTGGCACCTGCGGGAAGCCATCGGCGGCGACGAAAGCCGCTACAAGCGCGTGGTATTCAACGAAATCACCAAGAAGGCCATCCAGGAGGCCTTCTCCCAGCCCGGCGAGCTCGATATCAACCGGGTGAACGCCCAGCAGGCGCGGCGTTTCCTCGACCGCGTGGTCGGTTACATGGTCTCGCCGCTGCTCTGGCAGAAGATTGCCCGTGGGTTGTCCGCCGGCCGCGTGCAGTCGGTGGCGGTGAAGCTGGTGGTGGAGCGCGAACGCGAGATTCGCGCCTTCGTCCCGGAAGAGTACTGGGAAGTGCATGCCGACCTCGGTACCGCCAAGGGCGCCAACGTGCGCTTCGAGGTTACCCGTGAGAAGGGCGAGGCCTTCAAGCCGCTCAACGAAGCCCAGGCCATGGCGGCCCTGGAAAAGCTCAAGGCCTCGGCCTATAGCGTCGCCAAGCGCGAGGACCGGCCAACCTCCAGCCGACCCTCGGCGCCGTTCATCACTTCCACCCTGCAGCAGGCGGCGAGCAACCGCCTGGGCTTCGGGGTGAAGAAGACCATGATGATGGCCCAGCGTCTCTACGAGGCCGGCTACATCACCTACATGCGTACCGACTCGACCAACCTGTCGGCCGATGCCATTGGCATGGTCCGCGGTTTCATCGAGGACGAGTTCGGCCAGAAGTACCTGCCGGGCAAGGCCAACGTCTACTCGAGCAAGGAGGGCGCCCAGGAAGCGCACGAGGCGATCCGTCCTTCCGACGTCAACCTCAAGCCGACCCAGCTGTCCGGCATGGAGCGTGACGCCGAGCGCCTGTACGACCTGATCTGGCGCCAGTTCGTGGCGTGCCAGATGACCCCGGCCGAATACCTCTCGACCAGCGTGAGCGTCACCGCCGGCGATTTCGAGCTGCGCGCCAAGGGCCGCATCCTCAAGTTCGACGGTTATACCCGGGTACTGCCGCAGCAGAGCAAGCCGGGCGAGGACGACGTCCTGCCGGAAATGAAGGAAGGCGAGAACCTCAAGCTGATCAAGCTCGATCCGAGCCAGCACTTCACCAAGCCGCCGGCGCGCTACTCCGAAGCGAGCCTGGTCAAGGAACTGGAGAAGCGCGGTATCGGCCGCCCCTCGACCTACGCGGCGATCATCTCCACCATCCAGGAGCGCGGCTACGTAACCACCCACAACCGCCGCTTCTATGCGGAGAAGATGGGCGACATCGTCACCGATCGGCTCAACGAGAGCTTCGCCAACCTGATGGACTACGGTTTCACCGCCGGGATGGAGGAGCATCTCGACGACGTGGCCCAGGGCGAGCGCGACTGGAAGCACCTGCTCGACGAGTTCTACGGCGATTTCAAGAAGAAGCTCGAGGTGGCCGAAGTCAGCGAGAAGGGGATGCGCGCCAACCAGCCGACCCTGACCAACATTCCCTGCCGCGAGTGCGGCCGGCCGATGATGATTCGTACCGCCTCCACCGGCGTGTTCCTCGGCTGCTCGGGCTACAGCCTGCCGCCGAAGGAACGTTGCAAGGCGACCGTCAACCTGATTCCCGGCGACGAGATCGCCGCGGACGACGAGGGCGAGTCCGAGTCGCGGGTGTTGCGTGGCAAGCATCGCTGCCCGATCTGCAGTACCGCGATGGACGCCTACCTGCTGGACGAGAAACACAAGCTGCATATCTGCGGCAACAACCCCGACTGTCCGGGCTACGAGATCGAGGAGGGCCAGTATCGGATCAAGGGCTACGAAGGGCCGAGCCTGGAATGCGACAAGTGTGGCAGCGAGATGCAGTTGAAAACCGGCCGTTTCGGCAAGTTCTTCGGTTGCACCAATCCGACCTGCAAGAACACCCGCAAGCTGCTGAAGAATGGCGAGGCGGCGCCGCCGAAGATGGACGCCATTCGCATGCCTGAATTGAAGTGCGAGAAGGTGGACGATATCTACGTGCTGCGCGACGGCGCTTCGGGCATGTTCCTGGCCGCCAGCCAGTTCCCGAAGAACCGCGAGACCCGCGCGCCGTTGGTGAGCGAGATCATCCCGCACAAGGCCGAGCTGGATCCCAAGTACCATTACCTCTGCGACGCCCCGCAGAAAGACCCGGACGGCCGTCCCGCGGTGATCCGTTTCAGCCGCAAGACCAAGGAGCAATACGTGCAGTCCGAGGTCGATGGCAAGCCCACCGGCTGGCGCGCCTTCTACGATGGCGGCAAGTGGAAGGTCGAAGACAAGCGCTGATGGATGGCGTGCCCGCTTGCATGGGGCGCGCTTATACTGCGCGAAGGCCGGGCGCTGGCCTGGCCTGCGCTCCGCATTCCTTCCAGTTTTAATCGGGAGTACCGGCATGGCCCAAGAGCTTTATACCCGCACCAACCAGAAGCTGTATTTCGCCGGGTTGGCTCTGGAGGCCTGGAAGCGAGCCGATGCCGAGCGGGCGATGAATGCCCAGGCGATCATCCAGGGGGAGCGCGAGTCGGCGCTGTTCCACCTTTATGGCGCAGTGCTCGGTGTATGCCATGAGATCGCCGGTTACTACCGTCTGCCGCAGGCTGCCGCTCCTCGCGTGGATGCATTGCTGAATGCCGAAGTGCTGGCGGCCGCGCCCAGCCCCGAGCTAGCTGAACTGGTGGAGTTGGCGTCGCAGCCGGAAACCTGGCTGGGCCAGTTGCTGGGCGCCTACTCCGAGCTGTTCCTGCCGCCGCGACCGACCAAGGCAGCGAAGATCGACCCCAGCACACCGTTGATCGTTGCCGTGAGTATCGACGAAGAAGCCCCCTTGCTTTCTCGCGAAACCCTCGAGGAATGGCGGCAGTCGCTGAAGCAATTGGTCCTGCGTTTTCGCGAGAGCCTGACGGAGCTGTAACGCCGTCGTCATTCGCCGATCAGCGGTAGGACATTTTCCTACCGTTCCACTCGGTTGATTTGCCAGCAAAAAAATTTAGCGGATGCCGTCCGGGCGCTCTGGAACCGCCGTTACAGGCGCGAGAGGGGAACCGGAAGGCGGATGCGGGCTAGGGATGCACTGGATGGGCTGTTACAATGTCGCGTCTTCGTAGAGAGCGTCTGTCATGCCAACATCCTTCCTTGAAATCGTAGAAATGCCCGACGGGCGCATCGTGCTGCGTCGCGCCGATGACGAGGAGGCGTTGGTGACCCTGGAGTTCTCCGGGGACGCGAAGAATTTCCTGCAAGGCCAGCATGTCGAAGTGGCCAAGGCCATGTTCAATGTCGGCGTGCAAATGGCCGGTCGTCTTGCCGAGGGCGAGATGGAACACGACGAAGGCCCCCGCGTCCTGCACTGAACGCTGTCCCCCGCCGTTTTTTCAACCCAGACGAATATTCAGGCTCTGTGCTTGGCCCAGTTGGGCGGCGCGGGACAGTTGCTTGCGCGCCGCCCGGCTCAGCGGTTCCAGCCAACTGACCACGGTGTGGCTGCGGCCCAGGCGCAAGGCCTCGCAACTGAGCGCCAGGGCAGCGGCGTTGTCCTTCGCCTGCAGTAGCAGGATGCGCTCGCGGTTCAGGCCGGCGCGGCGCAGCCATTCATGGGTCAGGCTCGCCGGCGGAGCGATCAGGGTCAGCCAGCGGGCATCCTGTTCCTCGCTGAGCTCGCGGAGAATCGGTGCGAGCAGGGTCAGGCAGTGCCCCGGCAGGCCGCTGAGCGAAAGTTCGCTAAAGGCAGCGGGTTCCTCGATGGAGGCACTGGAAGGGCTGTCGATGACATCGTCGAGCAAGGGTGCGCCGTTGCTAGCCCAGAACGCTTCCTGGAATAGTGGCAACTGGGCGCTGGGCAGCGAGTGGGAGGTCTGCATGGTATCTCCTGTCAGCGCCGGATCACGCCGACGCTCAAGCCTTCGATGATCAGTTCCTGCTCCTTCAGATCGACTTCGATCGGAGCGAACTCAGGGTTTTCCGCCAGCAGCCAGACCTTGCTGCCTTCGCGCTTGAAGCGTTTCACCGTGACCTCCTCGCCGATCCGCGCGACCACCACCTGGCCGTTGCGCGCTTCGCGGGTGACGTGGACGGCCAGCAGGTCGCCGTCGAGGATGCCGATGTCCTTCATGCTCATGCCGCGCACGCGCAACAGGTAGTCGGCGCGAGGATTGAAGAAGGCGGGATTGATACGGCAGGATTCCTCGATGTTCTGTTCGGCGAGGATCGGTGCGCCGGCGGCGACCCGTCCGATCACCGGCAGGCCCTCATCGTCGTTGGCGGCATGCGGTTCGAAGCCGGGAATGCGGATGCCGCGAGAGGCGCCCGGAGTCATTTCGATGGCGCCCTTGCGTGCCAGCGCCTTGAGGTGCTCCTCGGCGGCGTTCGGCGACTTGAAGCCGAGTTCCTGGGCGATTTCCGCCCGGGTCGGCGGAAAGCCGTGGTCTTCCAGGCAGCGCTTGATGAAGGAGAGAATCTCGGCTTGGCGGGGCGTCAGCTTCTGCATGTCGTCGCTCTGTGTTTTTATCCAGTGACTGGGATTATATACAGTGAGCGGGGCGTGGCAATGATTTTCCGCATGACATTTCGTCCTGCGTCACGATGAAGTTGGCCAGTGTCTTGCTTCCGTTTTTCGGGACTTCTCTGTAATTTTCCTGACTGGTGCGTCATCTGCCGCTTGACAAGGGATGTGGCTGAAACGTATGTTTCAAACAAGTGTTTGTCAGGCGGAGAAACCATGGCCCAGTCGGAAACCGTCGAACGCATTCTCGATGCGGCGGAACAGCTGTTCGCGGAAAAAGGCTTCGCCGAAACCTCGTTGCGTCTGATCACCAGCAAGGCCGGGGTCAACCTGGCGGCGGTGAATTATCACTTCGGTTCGAAGAAGGCGCTGATCCAGGCGGTGTTCTCGCGCTTCCTCGGGCCATTCTGCGCCAGCCTGGAAAAGGAGCTGGATCGTCGCCAGGCCAAGCCCGAGGCCCAGCACGCCACCCTGGAGGACCTCCTGCACCTGCTGGTGTCCCAGGCGATGGCGGTGAAGCCGCGCAGCGGCAACGACCTGTCGATCTTCATGCGCTTGCTCGGCCTGGCCTTCAGCCAGAGCCAGGGGCACCTGCGCAAGTACCTGGAGGAGGTCTACGGCAAGGTCTTCCGGCGCTACATGCTGCTGGTCAACGAGGCTGCGCCGAAGCTGCCGCCCATCGAGCTGTTCTGGCGCGTGCACTTCATGCTCGGCGCGGCCGCCTTCAGCATGTCGGGGATCAAGGCCCTGCGGGCGATGGCGGAAACCGATTTCGGCGTGAACACTTCCACCGAGCAGGTGATGCACCTGATGGTGCCGTTCTTCGCTGCCGGCATGCGCGCCGAGAGCGGCATCGACGATCCGCTGCTGGCCGGGGCGCAACTGCGCCCGCGGAACAAGACGCCCGCCAAGGCCTGATTGCAGACGGCGCCCCAGGGCGCCGTTTTTCTTTCTCCTTTCTCTGTGCTCCGGGCGGAACTCCATGCGCCGGGCCGGCTCCATTGGCAGGCGCGCGGTACCGCCCCGGGACTTAAGTCTTTCTGCCGGGTGCAGTACAGTGTGCGCTGTCTGAGGCCCGTGACGGCGGGCTTCGCTGATTTCCAGGCCATAGGACTCTTCATGCAAGGCTCTCTGATGCTCGACATCGGCGGCACCTGGCTGACCGCCGAGGACCGCCAAATCCTGCGCCACCCCGAGGTGGGCGGGCTGATCATCTTCGCTCGCAACATCGAGCATCCTGCCCAGGTTCGCGAACTGTGTGCGGCCATTCGCGCCATCCGTCCCGACCTGTTGCTGGCCGTCGACCAGGAAGGAGGGCGCGTGCAGCGCCTGCGCCAGGGCTTCGTGCGCCTGCCGGCGATGCGCGCGATCGCCGACAACCCCAATGCCGAAGAGCTGGCCGAGCATTGTGGCTGGCTGATGGCGACCGAGGTGCAGGCGGTCGGCCTCGACCTGAGTTTCGCGCCGGTGCTGGATCTCGATCACCAGCGCAGCGCCGTGGTCGGTAGCCGCGCCTTCGAGGGCGACCCGGAGCGTGCCGCGCTGCTTGCCGGTGCTTTCATTCGCGGCATGCATGCCGCCGGGATGGCCGCCACCGGCAAGCATTTTCCCGGTCACGGCTGGGCCGAGGCCGATTCCCATGTGGCGATTCCCGAAGACGCGCGCAGTCTCGAGGAAATCCGGCGCAGCGACCTGGTTCCGTTCGCCCGCCTGGCCGGACAGCTCGACGCGCTGATGCCGGCCCATGTCATCTATCCGCAGGTCGACCCGCAGCCCGCCGGCTTTTCCCGGCGCTGGTTGCAGGAGATCCTGCGCGGCGAGCTGAAGTTCGACGGGGTGATATTCAGCGACGACCTGTCGATGGCCGGCGCCCATGTGGTCGGCGACGCCGCCAGCCGCATCGAGGCCGCCCTGGCCGCGGGCTGCGACATGGGCCTGGTGTGCAACGACCGGGCTTCCGCCGAGCTGGCCCTGGCTGCCCTGCAACGCCTGAAGGTGACCCCGCCGTCGCGTCTGCAACGCATGCGTGGCAAGGGCTACGCGAATACCGACTATCGCCAGCAGCCGCGCTGGCTGGAAGCACTGTCCGCGTTGCGCGCCGCGCAACTGATTGATTGAGGGAGCTGTCGATGAGTGTCTACGCGATTATCGGAGGAACCGGCCTGACCCAGCTGGAAGGGCTGACGCTGGGCGAGTCCCTGCCGATCGAAACGCCGTATGGCGCGCCGTCCGCGCCGCTCCAGCGTGGCCGCTACGCCGGGCGCGAGGTGCTGTTCCTGGCACGTCACGGTCATCCGCACCGCTTCCCGCCGCACCAGGTGAACTACCGCGCCAATCTCTGGGCGCTGAAGCAGGCGGGTGCCGAGGCGGTGATCGCGGTCAACGCGGTGGGTGGCATCCATGCGGCGATGGGAACGGGGCACCTGTGCGTGCCGCACCAGTTGATCGACTACACCTCGGGACGCGAGCACACCTATTTCGCCGGCGATATCGAGCATGTCACCCATATCGACTTCAGCCACCCCTATGACGAGCCGTTGCGCCAGCGCCTGATCGAGGCGTTGCGTGCGTTGGGGCTGGCGCACAGCAGCCATGGGGTCTACGCCTGCACCCAAGGGCCGCGCCTGGAAACGGTGGCGGAAATCGCCCGGTTGGAGCGGGACGGCAACGATATCGTCGGCATGACCGGCATGCCCGAGGCGGCACTGGCCCGCGAGCTGGACCTGCCCTACGCCTGCCTGGCGCTGGTGGTCAATCCCGCGGCGGGCAAGTCGGCGGGGATCATCACCATGGCCGAAATCGAACAGGCGTTGCACGATGGCATCGGCAAGGTGCGCGAGGTGCTGGCGCGGGTCCTGGCCGGCTAGGCGGCCATCGCAACGAAAAAAAGGCCGCTATTGCGGCCTTTTTCGCTATTGCGCAGGAGGTGCGGCGTCGAAGCCGCCTTCGACGGGGGGCGCGTCCGCCGGTGCCTGCTGTTCTTCCATTTCCATGGGATTGGGGGCGGCGGGACGGGCGCCGACCGGCACCACCTTGATCAGGATGCCCAGGCTCGGATGGTCGAGATAGGTCAGTTCGCCATTCTTCAGCCGCGTGCCCTGCCTGATGTGCTGGCTGCCGGCGAGGAAACCGTCGTCGCCGAAGCGATTGACCCAGAAATCGGCCTCCATGTCGACGAAGCGCACCTGGCTGAGGGTCAGCGTACCTTCCACCGGGAAATGATGATCCTGTTCCTGGCCTTCGCTGAGGGCGATCTTCACCGGGGTCTCGCCGATGTCCTGGCGCCAGGCCTTGTGCAGCAGCACGGTGTAGCCGTTGTCCTGGCTGAGCTTGGCGAGCTGGTTGTCGAGCGCGGTGGCGCGCAGGGCGTCGCTGGCCAGCGGCTGTGCGCCGGTGGCCCAGTCGTCCGGGGCCGGCTGGCTGGACGGCACGGCATCGCCGGCCTGGCGGAACACCACCAGTTCCACCTGGTAGGGACCGCCGGCGAATGCCGCGGGGGCGGCCAGTGAGAGCAGCAGGGCAAGGCAACGGAACAAGCGCATAGGCTAATCCTTAGGTGGTTTGCGGTGTCAGGCGCTCGAACAGCGCCTCCAGGGTATTGAAGCGTTCTTCCGGTCGTTCCATGGGCACCTGGAAGCGGAACAGGGTTGCGCCTTCGAACTTGTAGCGGTTCGGTTGGCCCTGGATCAGCTTGATCAACACCAGCGGGTCGACCTGGGTATCGGCGGCGAATTCTATACGACCACCCTGCGGTCCGGCATCGACCTTGAGTATTCCAAGTTTTTCCGCCTGCAGTTTCAGAAGGGTCAGGCGCATCAGGTTCTTCGCCGGATCGGGCAGGAGCCCGAAGCGGTCGATCATCTCCACCTGCAACTCGCGCAAACCTTCCTCGTCAGGGGCGTTGGCGATGCGCTTGTAGAGGATCAGCCGGGCATGCACGTCGGGCAGGTAATCCTCGGGGATCAGCGCAGGCACCCGCAGGTTGACCTCCGGCCCGCCGCCCAGTGGCTGCTCGAGGTTCGGTTGCTCGCCCTTGCGGATGGCCTTCACCGCCCGTTCGAGCATTTCCATGTAGAGGGTGAAGCCGACCGCCTGGATCTGCCCGCTCTGGCCGTCGCCGAGCAACTCGCCGGCGCCGCGGATCTCCAGGTCGTGGGTGGCGAGGACGAAGCCGGCGCCCAGGTCCTGGGCGTTGGCGATGGCTTCCAGGCGTTTCTCGGCGTCCGGGGTCATCTGACGGCGCGGCGGTGTCAGCAGGTAGGCGTAGGCCTGGTGGTGGCTGCGACCGACGCGGCCGCGCAACTGGTGCAACTGGGCCAGGCCGAACTTGTCGGCGCGCTCGATGAGGATGGTGTTGGCGCTGGGCACGTCGATGCCGGTCTCGATGATGGTCGAGGCCACCAGCACGTTGAAGCGCTTGTGGTAGAAGTCGCTCATCACCTGTTCCAGCTCGCGCTCGTGCATCTGTCCGTGGCCGATGCCGATGCGCGCCTCCGGGACCAGTTCGGCGAGGTCGCGGGCGCACTTCTCGATGGTCTTCACTTCGTTGTGCAGGTAGTACACCTGGCCGCCGCGCAGCAGTTCGCGGAGCAGCGCTTCCTTGATTACCGCGTTCTGCTGCTCCATGACGAAGGTGCGCACCGACAGGCGGCGCGCCGGCGGCGTGGCGATGATGGACAGGTCGCGCATGCCGGAGACGGCCATGTTCAGGGTCCGCGGGATCGGCGTGGCGGTGAGGGTGAGGATGTCCACTTCGCTGCGCAGGGCCTTGAGCTGCTCCTTCTGGCGCACCCCGAAGCGGTGTTCCTCGTCGATCACGACCAACCCCAGGTTGGCGAACTTCACGTCTTCCTGGAGCAGCTTGTGGGTCCCGATGAGGATGTCGATCTTGCCTTCGGCCAGTAGCCGCGCAGCATTCTCGACTTCCTTGGCGCTCTTGAAGCGGCTCATCACCTCGACGCTCACCGGCCAGTCGGCGAAGCGGTCGCGGAAGCTGTTGTAGTGCTGCTGGGCGAGCAGGGTGGTGGGCACCAGCACCGCCACCTGCTTGCCGCTATGCACGGCGACGAACGCCGCGCGCATCGCCACTTCGGTCTTGCCGAAGCCGACGTCGCCGCAGACCAGGCGGTCCATGGGCCTGGGCGCGAGCATATCGGCGACCACCGCCTCGATGGCGCTTTGCTGGTCCGGCGTCTCCTCGAACGGGAAGCCGGCCGAGAAGGTCGCGTAGTCGGCCTGCGGATCCTTGAACGCGAAGCCTTCGCGGGCGGCGCGGCGGGCGTAGATGTCGAGCAGCTCGGCGGCGACGTCGCGGACCTGCTCGGCGGCCTTGCGCTTGGCCTTCTGCCAGGTTTCCGAGCCGAGCCGGTGCAACGGCGCCAGGGCGTCGTCGGCGCCGGTGTAGCGGGCGATCAGGTGCAGGTTGGCGACCGGCACGTAGAGCTTGGCGTCCTCGGCGTATTGCAGCATGAGGAATTCCGCCTGCTGGTTGTCCACCTCGAGGGTGATCAGGCCCAGGTAGCGGCCGACGCCATGGTCGATGTGCACCACCGGCGCGCCTTCGCGCAGCTCGGTGAGGTTCTTGATCACCGCGTCGCCGCCGTCGCGGGTCTTTTCCCGGCGCCGGCGCTGCATGACGCGCTGGCCGAACAGCGGGCTTTCGGCGACCAGGGCGAGGGCCGGATGGTCCAGCAGCAGGCCCTCGTCCAGCGGCGCGATGCTGATCGCCAGGCGTGCCTGGCTGGCGAGGAAGGCCGGCCAGCCGTCGACTTCCTCGGGGCGCAGCTTCAGTCGGGCCAGCAGCTCCAGCAGGACTTCCCGGCGTCCGGCCGATTCGGCGCAGAACAGTACGCGGCCGGGGAACTCCTCGATGAACCGGCGCAGCGCGGCCAGCGGCTCGGCGGCCTTGGCTTCGATCGCCAGGTTCGGCAGCGGCAGGGCCGGGAAGCGCTCGCGCCCGACGCCCGGCTCGACGTCCTCCTGGCTGGCGACCACCCGTGGCCAGTTCTTCAGCCGGGCGAAGCAGTCTTCCACCGGAAGGAACACTTCCGCCGGCGGCAGCAATGGCCGTTCCGGATCGACCCGGCGGTCCTCGTAGCGGCTGCGTACGTCATTCCAGAACTGCTCCGCGGCCTGTTCGATGCCGGGCAGGGAGAACACCTGGGTGTCTTGCGGCAGGTAGTCGAAGAGGGTCGCGGTTTCCTCGAAGAACAGCGGCAGGTAGTACTCGATTCCCGAGGGTGTCAAACCGCTGGCGAGGTCCTGGTAGATCGGGCAGCGCCGGTAGTCGACGTCGAAGCGCTCGCGGAAGCGGCCGCGGAAGCCGGTGACCGCTTCCTTGTTCAGGGGGAATTCGCGTGCCGGCAGCAGGCGGATCGACTCGACCTTGTCGATGGAGCGCTGGGTCTCCGGGTCGAAGGTGCGCAGGGTCTCGATCTCGTCGTCGAACAGGTCGATACGGAAGGGCAACTCGCTGCCCATCGGGAACAGGTCGATCAGCGCGCCGCGGACGGCGAACTCGCCGTGCTCGTAGACCGTGTCGACGCAGCGGTAGCCGGCGCCTTCCAGGCGCAGGCGCATCCGCTCGACGTCGAGTTTCTGGCCGACGTCGAGGACCAGGCTGCTGCCGAGCAGGAAGCGGGTCGGCGCCAGGCGGTGCAAGGCGGTGGAGATCGGCACCACCAGCACGCCGTGCTTGAGCTGCGGCAACTGGTAGAGGGCGGCGATGCGCTGGGAAATGATGTCCTGGTGCGGCGAAAAGACGTCGTAGGGCAGGGTTTCCCAATCGGGGAAATGCAATACCGGCAGGTCGGGGGCGAAGAACCGCAGTTCCTGTTCCAGGCGTTCGGCATTCTGGCTGTCGGCGGTCAGCAGCAGGGTGAAGCGCTTGGCGGAACTGGCGGCCTCGGCGACAGCCAGGCTCAGCGCGGCACCGGGGAGGTTGCCCCAGTGTTGCTTGCCGGCGCTGGCCGGCAGGCTGGGAAGACGCAGTACGGACACGGGCAAGCTGGGCTCCGGTCGGGAATTTGACCCGCCGGATTGTAACTTTCCCGACTGCTGGATGTCAGTCTTCCGACTGCTGCAGATTGCCGAGCCTGGCCGGCGCGGTCATAATGTAGCCCCTTTTTTCATCCCCTACATGTGGAAGGTATTGCCCGTGACTCAGAAGCCCGACCAGTGTCTCGGTGAATGGATCGATCGTGAAGCCATCGCGGAAGCCATGATCCCGCTGATTGGCCAGCTCTACCGCAATAACAATGTGGTGACCTCGATCCATGGCCGTGGTCTGATCAACCGCTCGGTGATCGCGATCATGAAGGCGCATCGTTTCGCCCGTCATCGCATGGCTGATGACGCCGAGCTGTCGGTTCACGAGACGTTCCCGATCCTCAAGGCGATGAGCGAGCTCAAGCTGGGCGCCGCTTCCGTCGATCTGGGCAAGATGGTCGCCAAGTTCAAGGCAGAAGGTAACGGCCGCAGCATCGAGGACTTCGTCAAGGCCGAGCTGGCCGAGGTGGTCGGCAAGCAGAACGGCGATGCCCGCGAAGGCACCGACGTCGTGCTCTACGGCTTCGGCCGCATCGGCCGCCTGCTGGCGCGCATCCTGATCGAGAAGACCGGCGGCGGCGACGGCCTGCGCCTGCGCGCGATCGTCGTGCGCAAGGGTGCCGAGAACGACCTGGTCAAGCGGGCCAGCCTGCTGCGTCGGGACTCGGTGCACGGTCCGTTCGACGGCACCATCACCATCGACGAAGAAAACAACACGCTGACCGCCAACGGCAACCTGATCCAGGTGATCTACTCCAACGATCCGGCGTCGATCGACTACACCCAGTACGGCATCAAGAACGCCCTGCTGGTCGACAACACCGGCAAGTGGCGCGACGCCGAAGGCCTCGGCCAGCACCTGAAGTGCCCGGGGATCGATCGCGTGGTCCTTACCGCTCCGGGCAAGGGTGCGCTGAAGAACATCGTGCACGGTATCAACCACACCGACATCGGCGCCGACGACAAGATCATCTCGGCCGCCTCCTGCACCACCAACGCCATCGTGCCGGTGCTGAAGGCCGTCAACGACCAGTACGGCATCGTCAACGGTCACGTCGAGACCGTTCACTCGTACACCAACGACCAGAACCTGATCGACAACTTCCACAAGGGCAGTCGTCGTGGCCGCAGCGCGCCGCTGAACATGGTGATCACCGAGACCGGTGCCGCCACCGCCGCGGCCAAGGCCCTGCCGGTGCTGAAAGGCAAGCTGACCGGCAATGCGATCCGTGTGCCGACGCCGAACGTGTCCATGGCGATCCTCAACCTGAACCTGGAAAAGGCCACCACCCGCGAAGAGATCAACGAGTACCTGCGCCAGATGGCCATGCACTCGGACCTGCAGAAGCAGATCGACTTCGTCAGCTCCCAGGAAGTGGTTTCCACCGACTTCGTCGGTTCGCGCCATGCCGGCGTGGTGGACGCCGAGGCGACCATCTGCAACGACAACCGTGTCGTCCTGTACGTGTGGTACGACAACGAGTTCGGCTACAGCTGCCAGGTAGTGCGCGTGATGGAAGACATGGCTGGGGTCAACCCGCCGGCCTTCCCGCGTTGATGCGCAAGGCGTAGAGGAAAACGGGAGCTCTCGGGCTCCCGTTTTTCATTTCTGTGGATAACCAGAACAAGAAACTACTCACTTCGATTTAGGGTTTTTCAATGGATGGTCAACATCTGCACCAGGGCGAGCTGAAGCGTGGCCTGAAGAATCGCCACATCCAGTTGATCGCGCTGGGCGGGGCGATCGGCACCGGGCTGTTCCTCGGCTCGGCGGGCGTCATCAAGACGGCCGGCCCGTCGATGATCCTCGGTTACGCCATTGGCGGCTTCATCGCCTTCCTGATCATGCGCCAGCTCGGCGAGATGATCGTCGAGGAGCCGGTGGCCGGCTCCTTCAGTCACTTCGCACACAAGTACTGGGGCGGATTCGCCGGTTTCCTTTCCGGCTGGAACTACTGGGTGCTGTACATCCTGGTGGGCATGTCGGAGCTGACCGCGGTGGGCAAGTACATCCAGTATTGGTGGCCGGACGTGCCGACCTGGGCGACGGCGGCGGCGTTCTTCGTGCTGATCAACGCGATCAACCTGGCCAACGTGAAAGCCTTCGGCGAGACCGAGTTCTGGTTCGCGATCATCAAGGTAGCGGCGATCATCGGCATGATCCTGCTCGGTATCTACCTGCTGGTCGGCGGCGGTGGCGGACCGCAAGCCTCGGTGAGCAACCTGTGGGACCGCGGCGGCTTCTTCCCCAACGGTCTCAGCGGCCTGGTGATGACCCTGGCGATCATCATGTTCTCCTTCGGGGGGCTGGAGTTGGTGGGTATCACCGCAGCCGAGGCGTCCGAGCCGCGGAAGGTGATCCCGAAGGCGATCAACCAGGTGATCTACCGGATCCTGATCTTCTATATCGGCGCCCTGGCGGTGCTGCTCTCGCTGTATCCATGGGACCAGTTGGTGGAGACCATCAACGCTTCCGGCGACGACTACAGCGGCAGCCCGTTCGTGCAGATCTTCTCGTTGATCGGCAGCGGCACCGCGGCCAACATCCTCAACTTCGTAGTACTCACCGCGGCATTGTCGGTCTACAACAGCGGCGTCTACTGCAACAGCCGGATGCTCTACGGCCTGGCCGCCCAGGGTGACGCGCCGAAGGTGCTGATGTCGGTGGACCGCCGGGGCGTGCCGGTGCTGTCGATCCTGGTCTCGGCGCTGATCACCTTCCTCTGCGTGATCGTCAACTACGTATTGCCGCACAAGGCGCTGGAGCTGCTGATGTCGCTGGTGGTG
>NZ_KV819862.1:117854-200844 GCF_001815235.1 Pseudomonas sp. HMSC065H01
CGGCGCTGGTGATCAACTGGGCGATGATCAGCCTGTCGCACCTGAAGTTCCGCGCGGCGATGAAGCGCCAGGGCGTGGACACCTTCTTCAAGGCGCTCTGGTCGCCGTTCAGCAACTACCTGTGCCTGGCCTTCGTGGTGTTCATCCTTGGCATCATGCTGATGATCCCCGGGATCAACATCTCGGTGTACGCCATTCCATTCTGGCTGCTGCTGATGTGGTTGTGCTACCGGGTCAAGCTGTCGCTGGCGGAAAGGCGCGGGCTCGGCCAGCAGGCCTGAGCCTGCGGGTGGCGCAGGACGGGAGCTTCGGCTCCCGTTTTTCATTTCGCACGGGCATGTTTTTCTGTCGTTTTCTGTTACGCGTTTCAAGACCCGGTGTGCGGCTTGGGTGGCTCCCGGGGAGGTGGCTCTTTATAATCCCGTGGTTACCTTGCGGGGCCATTCATCAATCGTGCCAATTCAGTACGTTGCGCGCGATGATGGTCATTTTCTGACTTGGGCCTCGTCTTTTCTGTCCACGACCACTAGGCACTAGACATGATCAAGATAAAACGTGGCCTGGACCTGCCCATCAGCGGCGCCCCCGAACAGCGCATCGAGGCAGCACGCCCGGTACGCAGCGTGGCGTTGATCGGTTTCGACTACCACGGCATGAAGCCGACCATGGCGGTGCAGGTAGGCGACCGGGTGAAGCTGGGGCAGGCGCTGTTCACCGACAAGAAGAATCCCTCCGTCAGCTATACCGCACCCGGCGCCGGTGTGGTCAGTGCCATCCATCGTGGCGAGAAGCGCGTCCTGCAATCGGTGGTCATCGATCTCGACGGCGACGAGCAACTGGAGTTCGCCCGTTATCCCGCTGACAAACTCGCCACGCTGAGCGCCGAGCAGGTTCGCGACAACCTGTTGCAGTCGGGCCTGTGGACCGCGCTGCGGACCCGGCCGTTCAGCAAGGTGCCCGATCCCGAGTCCAGCCCCAGTTCGATTTTCGTCACTGCCATCGATACCCAGCCGCTGGCCGCCGATCCGCAGGTGGTTATCGCGGAGCAGGGCGAGGCCTTCCAGGCCGGGCTGACGGTGCTCGGGCGCCTGGCCCGGGTGTTCCTGTGCAAGGCGGAAGGCGTTTCGCTACCCGGCGAGGCGCTCTCCGGCGTGACCGCGCAAGCATTCTCCGGTCCGCATCCGGCGGGCCTGCCCGGCACCCATATCCACTTCCTTGACCCGGTGGGTGCCGGCAAGAGCGTGTGGAACCTGAACTACCAGGACGTGATCGCCATCGGCAAGCTGTTCACGACCGGGCAATTGTGGACCGAGCGGGTGATCGCCCTGGCCGGTCCGGTGGTGGAAAAGCCGCGTCTGGTGCGCACCCGCTTGGGCGCCAACCTCGACGAACTGGCCGCCGGCCAGTTGCAGCCGGGCAACAACCGGCTGATCTCCGGCTCCGTGCTGGGCGGTCGCACCGCCCATGGCGCCTACGCCTACCTGGGGCGCTACCACCTGCAGTTGTCCTGTCTCAAGGAGGGCGACCAGCGCGAGTTCCTCCACTACCTGCGCGCCGGGGTGGAAAAGCATTCGCTGCTCAACGTGTTCGTCTCCAGGCTGCTCGGCGGCAAGCGCTTCGCCTTCACCACCAGCACCAACGGCAGCCCACGGGCGATGGTGCCGGTAGGTAACTACGAGGCGGTGATGCCGCTGGATATCCTGCCGACTCAACTGCTGCGCTACCTGATCGTCGGCGACACGGAAATGGCCCAGAAGCTCGGCGCCCTGGAACTCGACGAAGAGGACCTGGCGCTGTGCAGCTACGTCTGCGCCGGCAAGTACGAATACGGCCCGATTCTGCGGGACAATCTGGCACGCATCGAGCAGGAGGGCTGAGCCATGGGTTTGCGTAACCTGCTCGACAAGGTCGAGCATCATTTCGAGAAGGGCGGGCGCTACGAGAAGTGGTACCCGCTGTACGAAGCCGTGGACACCTTCCTCTATCGTCCCGGCAGCGTCACCCGCACCACTGCGCACGTGCGCGACGGCATCGACCTGAAGCGCATGATGATCATCGTCTGGCTATGCACCTTCCCGGCGATGTTCTTCGGCATGTACAACGTCGGCCACCAGGCCAACCTGATCTTCGCCCAGAGCCCCGACCTGTTGAGCGCCCAGGATGGCTGGCGCTTCGCCCTGATCGGCGCGCTGGCCGGGTTCGACCCGAACAGCTTGTGGGATTGCCTGGTCCAGGGCGCCGCGTACTTCCTGCCGGTGTACCTGACCACCTTCATCGTCGGCGGTTTCTGGGAGGTGCTGTTCGCCAGCATCCGCCGCCACGAGGTCAACGAAGGCTTCTTCGTCACCTCGGTGCTGTTCGCCCTGACCCTGCCTCCGTCCGTCCCGTTGTGGCAGGTAGCCCTGGGGATCAGCTTCGGCGTGGTGCTGGGCAAGGAAGTGTTCGGCGGCACCGGGAAGAACTTCCTCAATCCGGCACTGGTCGGCCGGGCCTTCCTGTTCTTCGCCTACCCGGCGCAGATGTCCGGCGATGCGGTATGGACCTCGGTGGACGGCTTCGCCGGCGCCACCTCGCTGAGCCTGGCCGCCGCCGGCGGCGTGGACAACATCCTCGGCCACGGCTTGACCTGGATGGATGCCTTCCTCGGCCACATGCAGGGTTCGATGGGCGAGACCAGCACCCTGGCGATCTTCATCGGCGGCGCCGTGCTGCTGCTGACCCGCATCGCCTCCTGGCGCATCGTCGCCGGGGTGATGCTGGGGATGGTCGCCATGAGCTACCTGTTCAACGCCATCGGCTCGGCCAGCAACCCGATGTTCGCCATGCCCTGGTATTGGCACCTGGTCACCGGCGGCTTCGCCTTCGGCATGATCTTCATGGCCACCGACCCGGTCTCGGCGTCCATGACCGATACCGGCAAGTGGCTGTTCGGCGCCCTGATCGGAGTGATGGTCATGCTGATCCGGGTGGTCAACCCGGCGTTCCCGGAAGGCATGATGCTGGCGATCCTGTTCGCCAACCTGTTCGCACCGCTGATCGACCATTTCGTCGTTCAGGCCAACATCAAGCGGAGGCTGGCGCGCAATGGCTAATCAAGAATCCACCACCCGCACACTGCTGGTAGCCCTGGTGGTGTGCCTGGTCAGCTCGGTGTTCGTCGCTGGCGCGGCGGTGGCGCTGAAGCCGACCCAGGCGGAAAACCGCCTGCTCGACAAGCAGCGCAGCATCCTCGCCATCGCTGGTCTCGGCGAGCCGGGCATGTCCGGCAAAGAGGTCAAGGCGCTGTTCGACAGTCGCATCACCGCCAAGGTGGTCGACCTCCAGAGCGGCACCTTCAGCGATGCCCAGGACCCGCTCGGCTACGACCCGCTGAAAGCGGCCAAGGACCCGGCGCTGTCGGATGCGCTGCCCGCCGCCGAGGACATCGCCTCGATCAAGCGCCGCGAGCGCTATACCACGGTCTACCTGGTGGAGACCGACGGCAAGCTCGACACCCTGATCCTGCCGGTGCGCGGCTACGGTCTGTGGTCGACCCTCTACGGCTTCCTGGCGCTCAAGGGCGACCTCAATACGGTCGCCGGCTTCGGCTTCTACCAGCATGGCGAGACCCCCGGTCTCGGCGGCGAGGTCGACAATCCGAAATGGAAGGCGCTGTGGGTCGGCAAGACCCTCTACGACGCCCAGGGCGATCTTGCCGTACAGATCATCAAGGGCTCGGTGGACCCGCAATCGGCGAAGGCGACCCACCAGGTCGACGGCCTGGCCGGCGCCACCCTGACCAGCAAGGGTGTCGACAACCTGCTGCATTTCTGGCTCGGCAAGGACGGTTTCGACGCCTTCCTCGCCAATCTGCGCAAAGGGGAGGCGTGATGGCTGCTCAACCCACGATCCGCGAAGTCCTGTTCAATCCGGTCTTCCAAAACAATCCGATCGGCCTGCAGATCCTCGGGATCTGCTCGGCGCTGGCGGTAACCTCGAACCTGAAGACCGCTACCGTCATGGCCATCGCCCTGACCCTGGTGACCGGCTTCTCCAACCTGTTCATCTCGATGATCCGCCGGCAGATTCCCAGCTCGATCCGGATGATCGTGCAGATGGTGATCATCGCCTCGCTGGTGATCGTCGTCGACCAGGTGCTCAAGGCCTATGCCTATAGCCTGAGCAAGCAGCTCTCGGTGTTCGTCGGGCTGATCATCACCAACTGCATCGTGATGGGCCGCGCCGAAGCCTTCGCCATGGCCAACCCGCCGCTCGTGTCGTTCTTCGACGGCATCGGCAACGGTCTCGGCTACAGCGCCATGCTGCTGGTGCTGGGCTTCGTCCGCGAGCTGTTCGGCGCCGGCAAGCTCTACGGCATCAGCGTGTTGCCGACGGTCAACGATGGCGGCTGGTACCAGCCGAACGGCCTGCTCCTGCTGCCGCCTTCGGCGTTCTTCCTGATCGGCCTGATCATCTGGGCCCTGCGGACCTGGAAGAAAGACCAGGTCGAGGCCCCGACCTACAAGATGGCCCCGCAGGTATCCAGCAAGGAGGCTTACTGATGGAGCACTACATCAGCCTGTTCGTGAAGGCCGTGTTCGTCGAGAACATGGCGCTGGCGTTCTTCCTCGGCATGTGTACCTTCATCGCCATCTCGAAGAAGGTGGAGACCGCCATCGGCCTGGGTATCGCGGTGATCGTGGTGCAGACCATCACCGTGCCGGCCAACAACCTGATCTACACCTACCTGCTCAAGGACGGCGCGCTGGCCTGGGCCGGGCTGCCCGAGGTGGACCTGAGTTTCCTCGGCCTGCTCAGCTACATCGGGGTGATCGCCGCCATCGTGCAGATCCTCGAGATGCTCCTCGACAAGTACGTACCCAGCCTCTACAACGCGCTGGGCGTGTTCCTGCCGCTGATCACGGTGAACTGCGCGATCATGGCCGGCTCGCTGTTCATGGTCGAGCGCGACTACAACCTTGCCGAGAGCACGGTGTACGGCGTCGGCTCGGGCTTTTCCTGGGCGCTGGCGATCGCCGCGCTGGCGGGTATCCGCGAGAAGCTCAAGTACAGCGACGTCCCCGAGGGCCTGCAGGGCCTGGGGATCACCTTCATCACCATCGGCCTGATGTCGTTGGGCTTCATGTCGTTCTCCGGCGTGCAGTTGTAAGGAGAGGCCCGTGATCGGATTCGAGATTTTCCTGGCCATCGGCATGTTCACCGCCATCGTCCTGGGCCTGGTGGCGATCATCCTGGTCGCCCGCGCCAAGCTGGTGTCGAGTGGCGACGTGACCATCCAGATCAACGGCGAGCACAGCCTGACCGTGCCGGCCGGCGGCAAGCTGCTGCAAACCCTGGCGGCGAACAACGTGTTCCTGTCTTCCGCCTGCGGCGGCGGCGGCACCTGCGCGCAGTGCAAATGCGTGGTGGTCGAGGGCGGCGGCGAGATGCTGCCCACCGAGGAGTCGCACTTCACCCGGCGCCAGGCGAAGGAAGGCTGGCGCCTGTCGTGCCAGACGCCGGTCAAGCAGGATATGCAGATCCGCGTGCCTGAAGAGGTCTTCGGGGTGAAGAAATGGGAGTGTACGGTGGAGTCCAACCCCAACGTCGCCACCTTCATCAAGGAACTCACCCTGCGCCTGCCGGACGGCGAGAGCGTGGACTTTCGTGCCGGCGGCTACGTGCAGCTGGAATGCCCGCCGCACGTGGTCGAGTACAAGGACTTCGATATCCAGTCGGAATATCGCGGCGACTGGGACAAGTTCAACATGTGGCGCTACGTGTCGAAGGTCGACGAGACGGTGATCCGCGCCTACTCGATGGCCAACTACCCGGAAGAGAAGGGCGTGGTCAAGTTCAACATCCGCATCGCCTCGCCACCGCCAGGCAGCGACCTGCCGCCGGGGCAGATGTCGTCCTGGGTGTTCAACCTCAAGCCGGGCGACAAGGTCACCGTGTACGGGCCGTTCGGCGAGTTCTTCGCCAAGGACACCGAGGCCGAGATGGTCTTCATCGGCGGCGGCGCCGGCATGGCGCCGATGCGTTCGCACATCTTCGACCAGTTGCGCCGGCTCAAGTCGAACCGCAAGATCAGCTTCTGGTACGGCGCGCGCTCGCTGCGCGAGGCCTTCTATACCGAGGAGTACGACCAGCTGCAGGCGGAGAACCCCAACTTCCAGTGGCACCTGGCGCTGTCCGACCCGCAGCCGGAGGACAACTGGACCGGCCTGACCGGTTTCATCCACAACGTGCTGTTCGAGAACTACCTGAAGGACCACCCGGCGCCCGAGGACTGCGAGTTCTACATGTGCGGCCCGCCGATGATGAATGCCGCGGTGATCAAGATGCTCACCGACCTGGGCGTGGAGCGCGAGAATATCCTGCTGGACGATTTCGGTGGCTGAGCGTTTCCGTCCGCTTGCCATGGCCGGACTGGCAGCGCTGGCGCTGGTCCTGGCCGGTTGCGGCGACACCCTGGAAAGCTTCGGCGGCCCGACCATGGGCAGCACCTATTCGATCAAGTACGTACGCGGCGCCTCGGCGCCCGACGTCCAGACGGCGAAAGCCGCGGTGGAGGCGATCCTCGCCGAGGTCGACCGGCAGATGTCCACCTACCGCGACGACTCCCTGGTCTCGCGTTTCAATGCGCTGCCGGCGCAGTCCTGCATGGAGCTGCCGCCACCGATGCTGGAGTTGCTGCGCTACGGCGGCGAGTTGTCGGAGCAGAGCCAGGGCGCCTTCGACATGACCGTCGAGCCGCTGATGAACCTCTGGGGCTTCGGTCCGCAGGCGCGGGTAGAGAAGGTTCCCAGCGCCGAGCAGATCGCCGCGGTGCGCCGTGACGTCGGCCATCGACACCTGCGCATCGACGGCCAGCGCCTGTGCAAGGACGCCGCCGTACAATTGGACTTCGACAGCATCGCCGCTGGCTATACGGTGGACGCGGTAGGCGAACGCCTGAAGGAGCTTGGCGTGCGCAGCTACCTGGCGGAAATCACCGGCGAGTTGAAAGCCGAAGGGCGCAAGCCGGACGGCACGCCCTGGCGCATCGCTATCGAAGCGCCGCGCGAGGGCCAGCGGGTCGCCCAGCAGGTACTGGCGCTGGACGGCTACGGCGTCTCGACCTCGGGCGATTACCGCAACTATTTCGAAGAGAACGGCCAGCGCTATTCGCACACCTTCGACCCGCGCACCGGCGCGCCGATCGACCATCACCTGGCTTCGGTCACGGTGATCGATCCGTCGACGCGCAACGCCGACGGCCTGTCGACCCTGCTGATGGCGCTCGGTCCGGAGGAGGGCTACCGTTTCGCCGAGAAGCACCGACTGGCGGCGCTGTTCGTCAGTCGCCAGGGCAACGGTTTCGACAGCCGCACCACGCCACGCTACGAGCAACTGTTCGGCAACCAAGGAGAACGTCCATGACCTGGCTACTGGTCTTCGTCATCATGCTGCTGGTGGTCTTCGGCATGTCCATCGGCGTCATCATGGGCCGCAAGCCGATCGCCGGTTCCTGCGGCGGCATCGCCAACCTGGGGATCGAGAAGGAATGCTCGATCTGCGGCGGCGACCGGCAGAAATGCGAGGAAGCCAACCGCGACGAATCTGTAGTGCCCGGAAAATTCGCCTACGACGCGACCAAACGCTAATGTGCGACATTTCGCACAGGGCGTAACATATGCCCGCCTCGAGGTCGGACCGAGCCTTGCCCGGCGAATGCCGTCGTTCGCACCGACCCGATGATCGAATCGATCCGCCGCGCACATGTTGTGCAGCGGCTTTGCCGGAGGCGCCAGTGGGCGCCTCGGCCTGTTCTGAGGAGTACGCATGGCTGTCTACAACTACGACGTGGTGATTTTGGGCACGGGTCCGGCGGGCGAAGGGGCGGCGATGAACGCCTCCAAGTACGGACGCAAGCTGGCGGTAGTCGACAGCCGTCGCGTGGTCGGAGGCAACTGCACGCACCTCGGCACCATTCCTTCCAAGGCCCTGCGCCACTCGGTGAAGCAGATCATCGAGTTCAACACCAACCCGATGTTCCGCCAGATCGGCGAGCCGCGCTGGTTCTCCTTCCCCGACGTGCTGAAGAGCGCCGACCGGGTGATCTCCAAGCAGGTCGCTTCGCGTACCGGCTACTACGCGCGCAATCGCATCGACATGTTCACCGGCACCGCCAGCTTCGTCGACGAACGCACCGTCGAAGTGGTGACGCCGAGCGGCGCGGTGGAGCGCCTGGTCGCCGACCAGTTCGTGATCGCCACCGGCTCGCGCCCGTATCGTCCTTCGGACATCAATTTCAACCACCCGCGGGTCTACGACAGCGACACCATCCTGTCCCTGAGCCACACCCCGCGCCGGCTGATCATCTACGGAGCCGGGGTGATCGGCTGCGAATACGCGTCGATCTTCAGCGGCCTGGGCGTGCTGGTGGACCTGATCGATACGCGCGACCAGTTGCTCAGCTTCCTCGATGACGAGATTTCCGATGCGCTGAGCTACCACCTGCGCAACAACAACGTGCTGATCCGCCACAACGAGGAGTACGAGCGCGTCGAGGGGCTGGACAACGGTGTCATCCTGCACCTGAAGTCGGGCAAGAAGATCAAGGCGGACGCGCTGCTCTGGTGCAACGGCCGGACCGGCAACACCGACAAGCTCGGCCTGGAGAACGTCGGCATCAAGGTCAACAGCCGTGGCCAGATCGAGGTGGACGAGAACTACCGCACTTCGGTGAGCAACATCTTCGCCGCCGGCGACGTGATCGGCTGGCCGAGCCTGGCCAGCGCTGCCTACGACCAGGGCCGCTCGGCCGCCGGCAACATCGTCGAGAGCGACAGCTGGCGCTTCGTCAACGATGTGCCGACCGGCATCTACACCATTCCGGAGATCAGCTCGATCGGCAAGAACGAAAGCGAACTGACCGCGGCGAAGATTCCCTACGAAGTGGGCAAGGCGTTCTTCAAGGGCATGGCCCGGGCGCAGATTTCCAACGAGCCGGTGGGCATGCTGAAGATCCTGTTCCATCGCGAGACCCTGGAGATTCTCGGCGTGCACTGCTTCGGCGACCAGGCTTCGGAAATCGTCCACATCGGTCAGGCGATCATGAACCAGCCGGGCGAGCTGAATACCCTGAAGTACTTCGTCAACACCACCTTCAACTACCCGACCATGGCGGAAGCCTATCGGGTAGCGGCGTTCGACGGCCTCAACCGGCTTTTTTGAAGGACTCCGGCCGGCGGCCTGAGCCGGCCGGAGGGGATGTGCTCAGCGATTCCCGAGGGTGGCGCTGGCCAAACCGGGAAAGTCTGTGATCAGGCTGTCCACGCCGAAGTCGGCGAGCCGGCGCATCAGCGCCGGTTCGTTGACCGTCCACACCGAGACGTGAAGCCCCTGGCGCTGGGCCTTGAGCAGGCGTTCCGGGGTGCATAGGGTCCAGTTCAGGGCGAGCAGGGCACAGCCATAGTGCTGGGCGACCTTCAGCGGGTCGAGCCAGGCGTATTCGGCGACCAGCCCGCGCGACAGCTCTGGGGTCAGTTCGTTGAGGGCCTTGAGCACGGTCCGCGAACCGCTGGTGACGGTGACCTTGTCGCGGTTGCCGAAGCGCTCGGTCAGCTCCCTGATCCGCGTTACCGTCCGCGCCGCGCGTTCGCGCGAGGCGCTCTTCACTTCCAGTTGCCAGTGCTCGAACGGGCACTTCTCGAACAACTCCTCCAGCTGCGGGATCGGCGTCGGCCGTACCCAGCCGGGGCCGCCCTTGCGCGCGTCGTAGGTGACCAGGGTGGCCGCGTCGTGTTCGGCGACCTTGCCGCGGCGGCCGGTGGTGCGCTTCAGGGTCGGGTCGTGGATCACCATCAGTTCGCCGTCGCGGGACAGGTGCAGGTCCAGTTCGCAACGGTTGACGCCATGCTCCAGGCAGCGCTGGAAGCTGGCCAGGGTGTTTTCCGGCGCTTCGCCCTTGGCGCCGCGATGTCCATAGATGAGAGTCACTGTGGCTCCTTGTTCGAGGGTTGCGCGGGATTCCGCGGCCGATGATGGCGAACGCTGTCGAGCACCCGGCCGCTTTCGAAATATACCGAGAAGTCGCGGTAATCCCAGCGCACGATGGGCGGCTGGCCGACCGCGGGATGTTCCTCGTCGGCCAGGCCGAAGCGTTGCAGCACGGCTTCGCGGCTTTCGCCGTGCGCGGGCAGGGCGACCCGGGTATCGCCCTGGGCGCCCAGCGGAATGCTCAGGGTGTCGGCGAACAGCGGCGGGGCGAGGAGGAGGGAGCACAGCAGTAGCGAACGGAGCATCGGCACATCTCAGGTCGAAGAAGGTTTCAGGTCGAAGAAGGTTGGCCCGGCTCGCCGAGCGGGCCCTGTCCGGCCCGTGCCAGGCGGCGCTGCTGGGCCTGCTTCTGGAGGATATGCCGGGCCAGCAACTGGCGCTGTGCGTCGCTCAACGCTTCGAACTCGGTGCCGATCTCGAATTCGTCGTCGTGTGGCTGGGCGTGGATTACCCGGGCCCGCAGTTCGAGGCCGAACCCCTGCGGCAACAGGACCATGCGCAGGACGAGCAACTGGCCGACCGGCAATGCGCGGTCGTGGCGGAAGCTGACTCCCCCCTCGGACAGGCTGACCTTGCGCGGTTCGCCGATCTCCTTGAGCAGGCTCTGCACCATGACCTGGCCAAGCAGGTCGATGCGCTTGTTCATCACCTTCAGGTAGTTGGCCAGCGTGCGGTCGCGTTCGCTGATGTGGCGCAGAAGGTGCTGCGACTCGTAATCCATCAGGTGGAGGTCGCTGAGCAGGCTGAACAGGGTGGCCCCCGGCTCGCTCTCCAGGCCGTCTTCGACGGCCCCGGCAGGGCGAAATTCCAGTGCGAGGGTATCTTCGATACGGTAGTATTCGCGGCGGTCATCCGCGTCACGAGTGGACATGGCGAACCCACGGCGGCAGTGATGGTCAGAGTGTAAGGCCGCCGGCGATGCCTCGCCACTTCGCCATCCCGACGCATCCATTTTCTGCCAGCTAAGGGCGACATGTTCAGACCCCTGTCCGTTTTCATCGGCACGCGCTATACGCGGGCCAAACGTCGCAGTCATTTCGTCTCCTTCATTTCGCTGACCTCGATGATCGGCCTGGCACTGGGCGTGCTGGTGATGATCGTGGTGCTCTCGGTGATGAACGGCTTCGATCGCGAAATGCGTACCCGCATCCTCGGCATGGTGCCGCAGGCCACCGTCGAGTCGTACCAGCCCATCGATGACTGGCGCGCCCTGGCCGAGAAGGTCAAGGCCCACGAGCATGTCACCGCGGTAGCGCCGTTCACCCAGATGCAGGGCATGCTCAGCGCCAATGGCGCGGTGCAGACGGTGATGGTCGATGCGGTCGATCCGCTGGAAGAGGCCAAGGTCTCGATCATTCCCGATTTCTTCAAGCAGGGCTCGCTGGCGGAACTCAAGGCCGGCGGCTTCGGTATCGTCATCGGCCAACTGGCGGCGCAGAAGCTCGGCGTCGGCATCGGCGACAAGGTCACCCTGATCCTCCCCGAGGTGGCGGTCACCCCGGCCGGGGTATTCCCGCGGATGAAGCGTTTCACCGTGGTCGGCACCTTCCGCGTCGGCGCCGGCGAACTGGATGGCGGCCTGTCGCTGATCCACCTGGAAGACGCCGCGCGCCTGCAGCGCTGGAAGACCAACCAGGTACAGGGGCTGCGCCTGAAGCTCGACGACCTGTTCCAGGCGCCGCGGGTGGCCTGGGAGATCGCCCGGACCCTGACCGACAATGACTTCTACGCCCGCGACTGGACGCGCAGCCACGGCAACCTGTACCAGGCCATCCGCATGGAAAAGACCATGATCGGCCTGTTGCTGCTGCTGATCGTCGCGGTCGCCGCGTTCAACATCATTTCCACCCTGGTGATGGTGGTCACCGACAAGAAGTCGGACATCGCCATCCTTCGTACCCTCGGCGCCACGCCGGGGCAGATCATGGCTACCTTCATGGTCCAGGGCACGGTGATCGGGGTGATCGGCACGCTGGTCGGCGGGGTCCTCGGGGTGGTCGCGGCGCTCAACGTCAGCGCCTGGATTTCCGCCCTGGAAAAGCTGCTGGGCCACCAGTTCCTCGCGTCCGACGTGTACTTCATCGATTACCTGCCGTCGCAACTGATGCTCGACGATGTCGTGCTGGTCTGCGGCGCGGCCCTGGTCCTCAGCTTCTTCGCCACTTTGTATCCAGCCTGGCGTGCGGCGCGCACCCAGCCTGCGGAGGCTTTGCGTTATGAATGACAAGTCGGTGCTGAGTTGCCGCAACCTGAGCAAGAGCTACGACGAGGGGCCGCAATCGGTGCAGGTGCTGTCCGGCGTCGAGTTGAACCTGCTGCCTGGGGAGCGGGTGGCTATCGTCGGCAGCTCCGGTTCGGGCAAGAGCACCTTGCTGAACATGCTCGGCGGCCTGGACACGCCCTCCGCCGGCAGCGTCTGGCTCGCCGGCGAGGAACTCTCGGCGCTGAACGAGACGGCCCGCGGGCTGCTGCGCAACCGCGCGCTGGGCTTCGTCTACCAGTTCCACCACCTGTTGCCGGAGTTCACCGCCCTGGAGAACGTCTGCATGCCGCTGTTGATCGGCCGCACGCCGATCGCGGAAGCCCGCCAGCGGGCGGCCGAGCTGCTGGAGCGGGTCGGGCTGGGTCATCGCCTGTCGCACAAGCCGGCCGAGCTGTCCGGCGGCGAGCGCCAGCGGGTGGCGATCGCCCGCGCGCTGGTCAACCGTCCGCAGCTGGTACTGCTCGACGAGCCCACCGGCAACCTTGACCAGCATACCGCCCAGGGTATCCAGGAGCTGATGCTGGAACTGAGCCGTTCGTTGCAGACCTCGTTCCTGGTGGTAACCCACGATCTCCAGCTGGCCGGGCACATGGATCGCATCCTGCGCCTGGAAGAAGGCCGACTGATCGCCGCGTAGCGGGGCGACGGCGTGCCCGCCGTCCGCTCCCGTCCGGCGAATCCCCCATCGACTCGGTGCATCCGCGACATGTTCAGACCGTTACCGTTCTTCATAGGCCTGCGCTACACCCGCGCCAAACGCCGCAACCACTACATCTCGTTCATCTCGCTGACCTCGATGATCGGCCTGGCGCTGGGCGTGCTGGCGATGATCATCGTGCTCTCGGTGATGAACGGCTTCCAGAAGGAAATGCGCACGCGGATCCTCGGCATGGTGCCGCATGCCACCATCAGCGCGGCGCAGCCGCTGGACGACTGGCAGACCGTCGCCAACGCGGCGCTGCGGCACCGCGAGGTGGTCGGCGCGGCGCCGTTCGCCGAACTGCAGGGCATGCTGTCGTACAAGGGCAATATGCTGCCGGTGCTGGTCAACGGCATCGACCCGCAGGAGGAGCGCAAGGTTTCCATCGTCGGTGAGCACATCGTCCAGGGCAGCCTGGACGACCTCAAGCCTGGCGAGTTCGGCATCGTCCTCGGCGAGATCACCGCGCGGCGCTTCCATGTCAATGTCGGCGACAAGCTGACCCTGATCGTCCCGGAAGCCACCAGCGCGCCGGGCGGCATCACTCCGCGCATGCAGCGCTTCACCATCGTCGCCCTGTTCAAGGTCGGTGCCGAACTGGACAACTCGCTGGCGCTGATCGACATCGCCGATGCCGGCCAGTTGCTGCGCCTGCAACCGGGCCAGGTGCCGAGCGTGCGCCTGGAGCTGAAGGATCTCTACCAGTCGCCGCAGGTCGCCGCCAAGGTGGTCAAGGAGTTGGGGCAGGGCTTCAGGTCCAGCGACTGGACCAGGACCCAGGGCAGCCTGTTCAACGCGATGAAGATGGAAAAGACCATGATCGGCCTGCTCCTGCTGCTGATCATCGCGGTCGCCGCCTTCAACATCATTGCCACCCTGATCATGGTGGTCGCCGACAAGCGCACCGACATCGCGATTCTTCGTACCCTCGGCGCCACGCCGCGGCAGATCATGGCGATCTTCATGGTCCAGGGCACCGTCATCGGCGTGATCGGGACGGTCATCGGCGGGGTACTCGGGGTGTTCGCGGCGTTGAACATCACCGGGATGATCGACCGCATCGAGCGGTTGGTCGGACACAAGGTCTTCAGCTCGGATGTGTACTTCATCAACTACCTGCCTTCCGATCTGCAGGTGCTGGACGTGGTGCTGATCTGCAGCGCTGCATTGCTGATGAGCTTCCTCGCCACCCTGTACCCATCCTGGCGCGCGGCGCGGACACAACCGGCCGAGTCGCTGCGCTACGAGTGAGCGAGAAGGCCTGCGCCAGTCCCAGCACGGGGCGGACAAGGCCCACGAAAAAGCCGCCTTCGAGGCGGCTTTTTCATGTCCGGCGGATCACTTCGCGGCGACCCGTTCGCGACGTTGCCGGCAGCGTCGGCTCCAACTGCGCTGCACCCACCAGCGCCAGTAGAGCATCGTCAGCGCGTAGCCGAGGATGGCGGCGATGATGCCGCACACCACCGAACCGAGCAGGAAGGGCTGCCAGAGGCTGGACAGCTCCTGGCTGATCCATTCCCAGGTGAGATGGTCCGGCAGGGTGCGCGGCGGCACCTGCATCAACCAGGCGCCCAGCTTGTAGGTGCAATAGAAGACCGGGGGCATCGTGATCGGATTGGTCAGCCAGACCAATCCGACGGAGATTGGCAGATTGCTCCGAATCCACACCGCCAGACCGGCCGCCAGCAGCATCTGCATCGGCATCGGGATGAAGGCGGCGAACAGCCCGGCGGCCATGGCGCGCGATACCGAGTGGCGATTGAGATGCCAAAGGTTGGGATCGTGCGTCAACTTGCCGAGAAAGCGCAGCGACTTCTGCGAGCGGATGCTTTCCGGATCGGGCATGTAGCGCTTGAACAGGCGACGCGGCATGTGGGCTCTCGGTGGATATAGGCTTGCGTATTATGCCAAGCAAGATGACAGGATTTCGTTGCCCATTGTATGACCCCATGTGACATGTCGGGGAGCGGAGGGCACGCCACGGGGATGGGAGGAACCGTTCATGCGCCTGGGATTGCCAGCCCTCGCCGCGGGGCTGCTGGCCCTGCGCTTCCTGGCGGAATTGCCGTCGGTCGGCTGGCTGCTGGGCATGGCCGCCGCCGGACTGTTGCTGCTGTTCGGCCGGCTGTACTGGCTGGGGTTGTTCCTGCTCGGGTTCGCCTGGGCCTGCGGCTCGGCGCAAGTCGCCCTGGACGGACGCCTGGCCGCCGAGCTGGATGGTCGCACCCTTTGGCTGGAGGGGCGTGTGGTCGATCTGCCGGCGAGCGGCGAGGGCGTCACGCGCTTCCGGCTGGAGGAGGTCAGCGCTGCGCGGGGCGTGCTTCTTCCCGAGCGTCTGCGCCTGAGCTGGCGCGGCGCGCCGCCGCTGATGGGCGGCGAACGCTGGCGCCTGGCGGTGACCCTGAAACGCCCCCGCGGCCTGGTGAACGCGGCGGGTTTCGACTACGAGGCCTGGTTGTTGGCGCAGCGGGTCGGTGCTGTGGGCACGGTGAAGGCGGGCCAGCGCCTGCAGCCGGCCAGCGGCCTGGATG
Organism: Pseudomonas sp. HMSC065H01; assembly: GCF_001815235.1. Lineage (NCBI taxonomy): Bacteria > Pseudomonadati > Pseudomonadota > Gammaproteobacteria > Pseudomonadales > Pseudomonadaceae > Pseudomonas > Pseudomonas sp. HMSC065H01. The sequence continues at coordinate 133,375 of NZ_KV819862.1, forward strand.
CCTGGCGCGATGCCTGGCGGCAGCGCCTGCTGGCGGTCGACGCACAGGGGCGCGGCGCCGCCCTGGCGGCGCTGGTGCTGGGGGATGGCTCGGGGTTGAGCGCGGCCGAGTGGCGAATGTTCCAGGACACCGGCACCGTGCATCTGATGGTCATCTCCGGTTCGCATATCTCGTTGCTGGCGGGGATGCTCTATGGCCTGGTGGCGGCCTTGCATCGCCTGGGCTGCTGGCCGCGGCGCCTGCCCTGGCTGCCCTGTGCCTGCGCCCTGGGTTTGCTTGGTGCCTGGAGCTACGGGTTGATGGCGGGTTTCGAGGTCCCGGTGCGGCGCGCCTGCCTGATGGTCAGCCTGGCGCTGGTCTGGCGCCTGCGTTTCCGCCACCTGGGCTTGCTGACCCCGCTGCTGGCAACGCTGGTGCTGGTCTTGCTGGTCGAGCCGCTGGCCAGCCTGCAGGCGGGGTTCTGGCTGTCGTTCCTGGCGGTTGCCCTGCTGCTCTGGCTGTTCGCCGGGCGCCTTGGGCGCTGGCGCTGGTGGGCGGCCTGGGGGCGGGCGCAGTGGGGGATGGCGCTGGGGCTGGCGATGCCGCTGCTGGCGCTGGGCCTGCCGTTGAGCCTGAGCGGAGCGCCGGCCAACCTGCTGGCGGTGCCTTGGATCGAACTGCTGGTAGTGCCCCCGGCCCTGGCGGGGAGCCTGCTGCTGTGGGTGCCCGGGCTGGGCGAGGGGCTGCTTCGCGCCGCTGGCGTTTCGCTGGACCTGCTGTTTCGTGCGCTTGGCCTGCTGGCGGGCCTGGCCGAGGCCTGGCAGCCACCCGCCGCAGCGGCCTGGAGCGTAGCGCTGGGCATGCTCGGCGCGCTCTGCTGGCTGGCGCCGGCTGGCTTGCCGTTGCGTGCCCTCGGTGCCGCGTTGCTACTGCCGGCATTGTTGCCGTCATCGCCGCCTGTCGAATGGGGGCGGGCGGAAGTGCGGGTGCTGGACGTCGGCCAGGGGCTGGCCGTGCTGGTGCGTACCCGAGAGCATGTCTTGCTCTATGACAGCGGTGCGCGGCAGGGGGCGTTCGACATGGGTGAGCGGGTGGTGGTGCCGGTGCTGCGCAGCCTGGACCTGCGGCGCCTGGACGGCCTGTTGCTGAGCCATGCCGACAACGACCATGCAGGCGGTGCTCCTACGGTCGCTTCCCGATTCCCGCCGGTTTGGCTGGTCAGCGGCGAACCCGCGCGCCTGCCTTCGCCGTTGTTCGCGGACAGCTGCGACGAGCGGAGCTGGTCCTGGGATGGCGTGGTTTTCGAACAGTGGGCATGGGCACAGGCCGGCGACAGCAACGACCGCTCCTGTGTGCTGAGGGTCGAGGCCGATGGCGAAGTCCTGCTGCTGACCGGGGACATCTCGCGTGCGGCCGAGCATGCCTGGCTGGCGCGACAGGCCGATCCCCGGGTCGACTGGTTGCTGGCGCCGCATCATGGCAGCCGCAGTTCCTCCGGAGTCGCCTTCGTGTTGCGTACGCGGCCTCGCCATGTGCTGGTCTCGCGAGGTTGGCGCAACGCCTTCGGCCATCCCCATGGCGAAGTGATGGAGCGTTACGCGAGGGTCGCCGCGCAGGTCCACGACACGGCACGCGACGGTGCCCTGACGTTTCTCCTCGGAAGCCGTGGCGGCGCACGCCGGGAGCGTGATTCGGCGCACTTCTGGCGGGAAAAATGAGAACCGTGGCGGTCGGCGGAAAAGGGTCGCTGTGCTAGAGTGGCGCCACTTTTTTTTCGGGGATATGCCACTGTGTGGGAACTGGTTCAAGCCGGCGGCTGGATGATGCTGCCGATCATTCTGAGTTCGATCGCCGCCACCGCCATCGTCGCGGAGCGCCTGTGGACGCTGCGCAAGAGCCGCGTCGCGCCGCCCGAGCTGCTCGGCCAGGTGTGGAAGCAGATCAAGGGCAAGCAACTGAGCGCCCAGAAGCTCAAGGACCTGCGCGCCAACTCGCCGCTGGGAGAGATCCTCGCCGCCGGTCTGGCCAACTCCAAGCACGGTCGCGAGATCATGAAGGAGTGCATCGAGGAGGCTGCTTCCGGTGTCATCCACGAGCTGGAGCGCTACCTCAACGCCCTCGGCACCATCGCCGCGATGGCGCCGCTGCTGGGCCTGCTGGGTACGGTGTTCGGCATGATCCAGATCTTCGGCGCCTTCATGGACAACGGCATGGCCAACTCGCCGATGCTCGCCGCGGGCATCTCCAAGGCATTGATCACCACCGCCGCCGGCCTGCTGGTGGCGATTCCGGCGGTGTTCTTCCATCGCTACCTGCTGCGGCGGGTCGACGAACTGGTGATCGCCATGGAGCAGGAGGCCATCAAGCTGGTGGAAGTGGTGCAGGGCGATCGTGAAGTCGACTACGTCGAGGAAGGCAAAGCGTGAAATTCCGCCGCAGACGGGCGGGTGCCGCCCGTGAAGACGTCTTCATCAACCTGGCGTCGCTGATCGACGTGATCTTCGTCCTGCTGCTGTTCTTCGTGGTCAGTACCACCTTCACCCGCCCCGAGCAGCTCAACATCGAGCTGCCATCGGCGGAGAGCGGCGAAACCGCCGGCACCGAGCAGAAGCAACTGGAACTCTCGGTGGATGCCGAGGGGCACTACGCCTTGAACGGGCAGGCGCTGGCCAAGAGCGACCTGGCCACCCTGATGGCGGCGATGCAGCGTGAATCGGCGGGCGACAACAACCTGCCGGTGGTGATCAGCGCCGATGCCAAGTCCACCCACCAGTCGGTGGTCACGGCGATGGACGCAGCGGGCAAGCTGGGCTTCGTCCACCTGCGCATCACCACGGTCGAGAACACGGCGGCCAAGCCCTGATGTCGTTCTCCGAGCGACTGCTCGCCGCCTGGTACCAGGGGCATCCGGCGCTGGCGCTGCTGCGTCCGCTGGAGGCTCTCTATCGTCGGGTGGCGAACGGCCGCCGGGCGGACTTCCTGTCCGGGCGCAAGCCCGCCTACCGGGCACCGCTGCCGGTGCTGGTGGTAGGCAACATCACCGTCGGCGGAACCGGCAAGACGCCGATGATCCTCTGGATGATCGAGCACTGCAGGGCTCGCGGCTTGCGGGTTGGCGTGATCAGCCGCGGCTATGGTGCCCGGCCGCCCACCACGCCGTGGCGGGTGCGGGCCGAGCAGGACGCCGCGGAGGCCGGCGACGAACCGCTGATGATCGTCCGGCGCAGCGGCGTGCCGCTGATGATCGACCCGGATCGTCCGCGCGCCCTGCAGGCGCTGCTCGCCGAAGAGCAGTTGGACCTGGTCCTCTGCGACGATGGCTTGCAGCACTATCGCCTGGCGCGCGATCTGGAACTGGTGCTGATCGATGCCGCGCGCGGTCTCGGCAATGGTCGTTGCCTGCCGGCCGGTCCGTTGCGCGAACCGGCGGAGCGTCTGGAAAGCGTCGACGCGCTGCTTTACAACGGCGCCGACGAGGATCCTGACGGCGGTTACGCATTCCGCTTGCAGCCTACTGCGCTGATCAACCTGCAGAGCGGCGAGCGCCGACCGCTGGAGCATTTTCCCGCGGGCCAGGAGGTCCATGCCCTGGCCGGGATCGGCAATCCGCAGCGTTTCTTCAGGACGCTCGAGGCGCTACACTGGCGGGCGATTCCGCATGCCTTCCCGGATCACGCGACCTACACGGCGGCCGAACTGGCGTTCAGCCCGCCGCTGCCGCTGCTGATGACCGAGAAGGATGCCGTTAAATGCCGGGCTTTCGCAGCGGCCGACTGGTGGTACCTGGCGGTCGATGCGGTGCCTTCCCCAGCATTCGTCGCCTGGTTCGACGCCCGACTCGAGCATCTCCTGGCGCGCTGACCGGCGGCCGTGCCGCCATTGTATGAAGGACTCCGCCATGGACCCGAAACTCCTCGATATCCTTGCCTGCCCGTTGACCAAGGGCCCGCTGGTGCTCAGCGAAGACAAGACCGAACTGATCAGCAAGCAGGCCGGCCTGGCCTATCCGATCCGCGACGGCATCCCGGTGATGCTGGAGAGCGAGGCTCGCTCCCTGAACGTGGACGAGCGGCTGGACAAGTAATGACCCAGGCGTTCACTGTCGTCATTCCCGCCCGCTACGCCTCCACTCGCCTGCCCGGCAAGCCATTGCAGGATATCGCCGGCCAGCCAATGATCCAGCGCGTCTGGAACCAGGCCCGCAAGAGCGCCGCCAGCCGCGTGGTCGTCGCCACCGACGACGAACGCATCCTGGCGGCGTGCCAGGGGTTCGGCGCCGAGGCGCTGCTGACGCGTGCCGAGCACAACTCCGGCACCGATCGCCTGGAGGAAGTCGCTTCCCGGCTCGGCCTGGCCAGCGATGCCATCGTGGTCAACGTCCAGGGCGACGAACCGCTGATCCCCCCGGCGCTCATCGACCAGGTGGCGGCCAACCTGGCGGCGCACCCGGAAGCTGCCATCGCTACCCTGGCCGAGCCGATCCATGAGGTCTCCGCGCTGTTCAATCCGAACGTGGTCAAGGTCGCCACCGACATCGACGGCCTGGCCCTGACTTTCAGTCGTGCGCCCTTGCCCTGGGCTCGTGACGCCTTCGCCCGCGATCGCGACAGCCTGCCGGAGGGCGTGCCCTATCGTCGCCACATCGGCATCTACGCCTATCGCGTGGGTTTCCTTGCCGATTTCGTCGCCTGGGGACCGTGCTGGCTGGAGAACGCCGAAAGCCTCGAGCAATTGCGCGCGCTCTGGCACGGGGTGCGAATCCATGTGGCCGATGCCCGCGAAACCATGCTTCCGGGCGTGGATACGCCGGAAGACCTCGAACGCGTTCGCCGCGTACTGGGGGGCTGATGCGCGTCCTGTTCGTCTGCCTGGGCAACATCTGCCGGTCGCCCACCGCCGAAGGCGTGTTCCGGCGCAAGGTCGAGGAGGCCGGGCTGGCTTCCCGCATCCATGTCGATTCCGCCGGTACCGCCGGCTGGCATGTCGGCAAGGCGCCTGACCAGCGCACCCGCCTGGCCGCGCAAAGGCGTGGCTACGACCTGTCGGCACTGCGTGGACGCCAGGTCGGCATCGAGGATTTCTCCCGCCATGACCTGATCCTGGCCATGGACCTGTCCAACCTGGCTGACCTCGAGACCCTGCGTGCCGGGCGCGGTGCCGCCGAACTGGATCTGTTCCTGCGTCGCTACGGATCCGAGCGGGACGAAGTGCCCGATCCCTACTATGGCGGCGAAGAAGGCTTCGAGCAGGTCCTCGACCTGATCGAACATGCCTGCGACCGTCTGTTGATCGAAGCCAAGGGGCGACTGTGAGCCTGGAACTGCAAGAGCATTGCTCGCTGAAGCCCTATAACACCTTCGGCATCGACGTGCGCGCCCGCCTGCTGGCCCACGCCCGGGACGAGGCTGATGTGCGCGAGGCCCTGGCCCTGGCTCGGGAGCGTGGATTGCCGCTGCTGGTGATCGGTGGTGGCAGCAACCTGCTGCTGACCCGTGACGTCGAGGCGCTGGTTTTGCGCATGGCCAGCCAGGGGCGGCGAATTGTTTCCGATGCCGCGGATTCGGTGTTGGTCGAGGCGGAGGCGGGCGAGGCCTGGGACCCATTCGTACAATGGAGCCTGGAGCGGGGCCTGGCCGGTCTGGAAAATCTCAGCCTGATTCCCGGCACCGTGGGTGCGGCGCCGATGCAGAACATCGGCGCCTATGGCGTGGAGCTGAAGGATGTCTTCGACAGCCTGACGGCGCTGGATCGCCAGGATGGAACCCTGCGTGAGTTCGATCGCCAGGCCTGCCGTTTCGGCTACCGCGACAGCCTGTTCAAGCAGGAGCCTGATCGCTGGCTGATCCTCCGCGTGCGCCTGCGCCTGACACGGCGGGAGAGGCTGCACCTGGACTACGGGCCGGTACGCCAGCGCCTGGAGGAGGAGGGCATCGCCAGTCCGACGGCCAGGGACGTAAGCCGGGTAATCTGCGCCATTCGCCGGGAAAAGCTGCCCGACCCCGCCGTATTGGGCAATGCCGGCAGCTTCTTCAAGAACCCGCTGGTGGATGCGGCGCAGGCCGAACGCTTGTGTCAGGCCTTCCCGGATCTGGTTGGCTATCCGCAGGCGGACGGTCGGCTGAAGCTGGCTGCAGGCTGGCTCATCGACAAGGGCGGCTGGAAGGGCTTTCGCGATGGCCCGGTGGGGGTACACGCGCAGCAGGCGCTGGTTCTGGTCAACCATGGCGGTGCCACCGGTGCCCAAGTCCAGGCATTGGCGGAGCGTATCCAGGAGGACGTCCGTCGGCGTTTCGGCGTCGAATTGGAGCCTGAACCCAATCTCTACTGAGGGTGCGGCTGGAGAATGAAAAAGGGATGCCGGCGGCATCCCTTTTTCATTGTGCGTGTTCGGCGGCTCTGGTCATGACGGGCGGTATGCCGGAGTGCCGCGGAATGACACGCAAAAAAAAGGGGATGCCATGGCATCCCCTTTTTTCAGTCTGTCACTCAGGCATGCGGGCGCGAGGTTTCGCTTTCCTCGGTCTTTTTCGCGTGCTCCGTGTCGGTGGCGTCTTCGCCGGAAGCTTCAGGCTCGGCCTGTACCGCTTCCTGGGCTTCGTCCGCCTGGGACGGAACGTCGGCCTGGGCGATTTCTTCAGCCTGGGGTGCAGCAGGTTCCTCCTGGGCCGACGCTTCCTCGCTCGCTACAGCCGGGACCTCCTCGACGGCGGGAGCGGCCTGAGCTGCCGCTTCGGCTGCTGCTGCGGCTTCGCGTGCCAGACGCTCGGCTTCGCGTTGCAGGCGACGTTTTTCCCGTGGGTCGTTGAGGGCACGGCCGGTCGCGTTGGCCGGCACCGCCGCGATGGCCGGGGTCGGCTCCTCGGTGGTTGCGGGCTCGCTAGGGGCTGCTGCTTCGACGGGCACCGGGGCGGCAACTTCTTCGGCCGCTTCCGTTGCCGGTTGCACGGCGCTCTCGGCGTCTTCGCGGCTTTCCACGCTTTCGCTGGCGAAGGGAGCTTCTTCAGTGACTTGCGCGACCAGCAGGGTGCTCTGGTCGGCTTCGTCCCGGACCACGCTGACGGTCACCGGCGCTTCGATGTCGGCGGTTTCGTCGGCATTGGCCTCGCTGTCCGCGCCCTGGGTTTCGACGGCTTCGCTGGTCGGTGCGTCGGTTTCATCGCTTGCCGTGGTTTCGCTGGCAGCCTCGCTGGTAGTGGCCGGGGCTTGCTCCACGTTTGCTTCTACGGCTTCGCTGGCGACAGCGATACCGGCAGCAGCGGCGGCTGCGACGGTGTTCAGCGGCGCGGCGGCGTTATCGGTCGCCTCGCTGCCTTCCAGCTCGCCGCTGACCTCGCGCTGGCGTTCGCGGCGGTTGCTGCGACGACGCTGGCCGCGGGAGCGGCGGCGCGGGCGCTCGCCATCGGTATCGTCCTGCTCGTCCTGCTCCAGGCTCTCGTCGTTCGGCAGCGCCTCGGCTTCCAGGGCCGCGGCGTCGCGAGCCTGGTGATCCTCGCGCGGCTGGCGCTCTTCGCGGGCCGGGCGCTCGGCGCGTTCTTCACGGCCTTCGCGGGGTTGGCGCTCTTCGCGGGCCGGGCGTTCGGCGCGCTCTTCGCGGCGGCGTTCGCTGCGTTCCTCGCGACCTTCGCGGCCTTCGCGCGGCTGGCGCTCTTCGCGGGGTGTCCGCTCGGCGCGCTCTTCACGGCCTTCGCGCGGCTGGCGCTCCTCGCGAGCCGGACGCTCGGCGCGCTCTTCGCGGCGGCGTTCGCTGCGCTCTTCGCGGTTCGGGCGTTCGGCGCGCTCTTCGCGCGGTTGACGCTCTGCACGCTCCTCGCGGGGTTTGCGCTCTTCGTCGCGGCGATTGCCATCGCGGCCATCGCGGCGGCGGTTCTGCTGGCGGCCGTTGCGACGCTCGTCCTGGCGGGTTTGGCGCTCGGCAGCCGGCTTGCTGGTTTCAGCAGGCTTGGCGGCAGGTTGATCCTTGCCTGCGAACAGGCCGACCAGGGACTTCACCAGGCCCTGGAACAGGCTCGGCTCGGGCATCGGCTTGGCCGGCTCGACCGGTGCTTCGGTGTGTTGCGGTGCGGGCTGCTGGGGAGCGACGGTCTTGACTGCTGCTTCCTGGCGGACCAGGGTGCGGGTCGAGCTGACCGGCTGGGCTTCTTCGTGCTCGACGGTGGCCATTTCGTAGCTGGTCTGGCCGGCAACCAGTTCGGGGCTGTCATCGCGCAGACGCTGCACTTCGAAATGCGGGGTTTCCAGATGATCGTCCGGCAGGATGAAGATGCGCGCGCGGGTACGCAGTTCGATCTTGGTGATGGCGTTGCGCTTCTCGTTGAGCAGGAAGGCGGCGACCTGGAAGGGCACGCGGGCGCGGACTTCCGCGGTGCGGTCCTTCAGGGCTTCTTCCTCGATCAGGCGCAGGATGGCCAGCGACAGCGACTCGACGTCGCGGATGATGCCCTGGCCGTTGCAGCGCGGGCAGACGATGCCGCTGGTCTCGCCGAGGGACGGACGCAGGCGCTGGCGGGACATTTCCAGCAGGCCGAAGCGCGAGATGCGACCGACCTGGACGCGCGCGCGGTCGGCCTCGAGGGCTTCGCGGACACGCTCTTCCACGGCGCGCTGGTTCTTCGCCGGGGTCATGTCGATGAAGTCGATGACGATCAGGCCGCCGATGTCACGCAGGCGCAGCTGGCGGGCGATTTCCTCGGCCGCTTCCAGGTTGGTCTGCAGGGCGGTTTCCTCGATGTCGCCGCCCTTGGTGGCGCGCGCCGAGTTGATGTCGATGGAAACCAGGGCCTCGGTCGGGTCGATGACGATGGAGCCGCCGGACGGCAGCTTCACTTCGCGCTGGAAAGCGGTCTCGATCTGGCTCTCGATCTGGAAGCGATTGAACAGCGGAACGCTGTCCTGGTACAGCTTCACCTTGCTGGCGTACTGCGGCATCACCTGGCGGATGAAGTTCAGGGCTTCTTCCTGGGCGTCGATGCTGTCGATCAGCACTTCGCCGATGTCCTGGCGCAGGTAGTCGCGGATGGCGCGGATGATGACGTTGCTTTCCTGGTAGATCAGGAAGGGCGCGCCACGTTCGCCGGACGCTTCCTTGATCGCGCTCCACAGTTGCAGCAGGTAGTCGAGGTCCCACTGCAGTTCCTCGGTGCTGCGGCCGAGGCCGGCGGTGCGCACGATCAGGCCCATGTCGGCCGGTGCGTTGAGGCCGTTCAGGGCCTCGCGCAGCTCGTTGCGCTCTTCGCCTTCGATACGGCGGGAGATGCCGCCGGCGCGCGGGTTGTTCGGCATCAGCACCAGGTAACGGCCGGCCAGGCTGATGAAGGTGGTCAGGGCGGCGCCCTTGTTGCCGCGCTCTTCCTTCTCGACCTGGACGATGACTTCCTGGCCTTCGCTCAGGACTTCCTTGATGTTGATCCGGCCTTCGGGGGATTTCTTGAAGTATTCGCGGGAGATTTCTTTGAGGGGGAGGAAGCCGTGGCGTTCGGCGCCGAAGTCGACGAAGGCGGCTTCGAGGCTGGGTTCGACGCGAGTGATGCGGCCTTTGTAGATGTTGGCCTTCTTCTGCTCGCGGGCGCCCGACTCGATGTCGAGGTCGAACAGGCGTTGGCCGTCGACCAGTGCAACACGCAACTCCTCGGGTTGAGTCGCGTTGATCAGCATTCTTTTCATGTAGTACCAATGGTTTCCGGGGCTACCGGAAACGGCGATCGGCACACACGACTCTCACGGTCGGTGCTCGGGCGCGTATTCAGGAATGGCGGGCCATTCCCGTGTCCAGCGGCGCTCGGCACTGGGTGCCGGTCCGCGACTACGTCTCCTGCTTCCTGTGTTTCAGAAGCACTTGAGTCAGGAGGAGGAATCGGCTGTCGGAGGCGGACGAAAAATGCGTCTGGATCAAGCTAGAAGCTACGCAGTCCAACAGCCGTACATCTCCACCCTACACATGTTCCTTAAGAATCGGGCGCCGCTCGCAGTATCCGGAGCGGGTTGGCATCTCGCGCTCACCGAAGTGGTCGCGGCTCATGTTTCAAGGCTTTGGTTTCGAGTCGTTAGCGGGTTGGAAATTTTCGTATTTCCGCTGAAACGCCTCTGTAGGACGGCCTGACGTCCGTTCAAAGTGTTTGCAGGCGAGGGGGAAATGCAGGTTGGCAATCATCCGCAGGCCAGGCCGCTTATGGCGGCTTCCCGACTATAGCAGCAATGATTAAGTGCTTCAATTGAATGAAAAATTGTTATGATGTACGGATGACTACTCCCGCCTCTCCGACCACCGGTGTCCAGCTGCTCGATGTGCCGCCGGAACTGGCTGGTCAACGTATCGACAATTTCCTTATCGCCCGTCTCAAGGGTGCGCCCAAGACCCTGATCTATCGCATCCTGCGAAAGGGCGAAGTGCGCGTGAACAAGGGGCGGATCAAGCCCGACTATCGGCTCCAGGCCGGAGACCAGGTGCGCGTGCCGCCGCTGCGCCTGGCCGAGCGTGATGAGCCGGCGCCGCTGGCGCAGGGGCTGCTGGAGCGGATGGAGGCGGCGATCGTCTACGAGGACAAGGCGCTGATCGTGGTCAACAAGCCCGCCGGGCTCGCCGTGCATGGCGGCAGCGGCGTGAGCGCCGGGGTCATCGAGGTGTTTCGCCAGTTGCGCCCCGATGCCAAGGATATCGAATTGGTGCATCGTCTCGATCGCGATACCTCCGGCCTGCTGATGATCGCCAAGAAGCGCAGCATGTTGCGTCACCTGCATGAGGCCCTGCGGGGCGAGAAGATTGTCGACAAGCGCTATCACGCCCTGGTCCGTGGCCACTGGCCGGCTGGCAAGAAGAACGTGCGCGCGCCGCTGCTGAAGAACAACCTGCGTTCGGGTGAGCGAATGGTAGAGGTGAACGTCGAGGGCAAGGACGCGCTGACCGAGTTCCGGGTGCTGCGTCGCTTCGGCGATTTCGCCACCCTGGTGGAAGCACGCCCGATCACCGGGCGGACCCACCAGATCCGCGTGCATGCCAAGCACGCCGGGCATGCCATCGCCGGCGACCCGAAGTATGGCGACGAGGATTTCTCCCGCGAGATCCGCGAGCTGGGCGGCAAGCGCCTGTTCCTGCATGCCGCGCAGTTGCGCGTGCCGCTGCCCGACGGGCAGGTGCTGGAGCTGGAGGCGCCGGTGGACGAGATGTGGCAGCGTTCGCTGGAGCGTTTGAATGACTGACTACGCGTTGCTGGTATTCGATTGGGACGGCACCCTGGTCGACTCGATCGCGCGCATCGTCGATTCGATGAAGGCGGCGGCGCGGGAAACCGCTCTGCCGGAGCGGGACGATACCCGGATCAAGGGCATCATCGGCCTCGGCTTGCCCGAGGCGATCGCTTCGCTCTATCCGGAGGTTGGCGATCCTGCTCTGGTCGAGCGTTTCCGGTGTGCCTACAGCGAGCATTACCTGGCGCAGGAAGCGCAGCCGTCGCGGTTGTTCCCCGGCGTGGCCGAAGCCATGGTGCATTTTCGCGAGGCCGGGTTCCGCCTGGCGGTCGCCACCGGCAAGAGTCGGCGCGGCCTGGACCGGGTGCTGGCGGGGCATGGCTGGAGCGATTTCTTCGATATCACCCGCTGCGCCGACGAAACGGCCAGCAAGCCGGACCCGTTGATGCTCCACGAGATCCTGGCGCACTGCCGGGTCGAGCCGGGGCGGGCGCTGATGATCGGTGATTCGCCGTTCGACCTGGAAATGGCGCGACGGGCGGGGATGGATTCGGTTGCGGTGGCCTATGGCGCCCAATCGCTGGAGCAGTTGCGGCCTTATGCGCCGCGGCTGGAAGTTGAGCATTTCACCGAGTTGCGCGCCTGGTTGGGCGGTGCTCGACGTGAGGCGGTTTCAGGAGTGGTTGAGCATGTCTGACGAGTGGAAGTCGGAAACGCCGAAGGCGAATGACGACAAGAGCTGGAAGCTGCTGGAAAAGGCGGTCCTCGCCGGGGTCCAGGAGCAGCGGCGGGCGCGGCGCTGGGGGATATTCTTCAAGTCGCTGACCTTCATCTATCTCTTTGTCGTGCTGCTGGCCTTCAGTCCGTTCGGCAGCCTGGAGAAATCGGCCTCGCGCAGCGGTAGCCACACGGCACTGATCGAGGTGAAGGGCATGATCGCCGACGATGAGCCGGCCAGTGCCGACAATATCGTCACGGCCCTGCGCGCGGCGTTCAAGGATGAGGGTACCAAGGGGATCGTCCTGCGGATCAACAGTCCGGGCGGCAGTCCGGTGCAGTCGGGCTATATCTATGACGAGATTCGTCGCCTGCGCGGCGAGCACCCGAACGTCAAGGTCTATGCGGTGATCAGCGACCTGGGTGCCTCCGGCGCCTACTACATCGCCAGCGCCGCCGACCAGATCTACGCCGACAAGGCCAGCCTGGTCGGCTCCATCGGTGTGACGGCGGCCAGCTTCGGTTTCGTCGGCACCATGGAGAAGCTCGGTGTCGAGCGGCGCGTCTATACCTCCGGCGAGCACAAGTCGTTCCTCGATCCTTTCCAGCCGCAAAAGCCCGAGGAGACCCAGTTCTGGCAGCAGGTGCTGGATACCACCCACAAGCAGTTCATCGACAGCGTGAAAAAAGGGCGCGGCGACCGGCTCAAGGTCGAGGGGCATCCGGAGCTGTTCTCGGGTCTGGTCTGGTCCGGCGAACAGGCATTGCAGCTGGGTTTGATCGACGGCCTGGGCAATGCCAGCTATGTGGCGCGCGAAGTGGTGAAGGAGAAGAAGATCGAGGACTACACCGTGCAGGAGTCGCCTTTCGATCGCTTCGCCAAGAAGTTCGGTGCCAGTGTGGCGGAGCGCCTCGCGCTGTGGATGGGCTGGCAGGGGCCGGTACTGCGCTGAGGGTGTTTCCCTTCCTTATATAAAGAAGCCCGGCCGAAGCCGGGCTTCTTTATATGGAATGCCGGCTCAGGGGATTTCGACGCCTTCCTCGAGGAGCATGTCGACCAGGCGGATCAGGGGCAGTCCCACCAGGCTGGTGGCGTCCTCTCCTTCGGTGGAGCGGAACAGGCTGACGCCCAGGCCTTCCGCCTTGAAGCTGCCGGCGCAGTCCAGCGGGCGTTCCGCTTCGACGTAGCGGCGGATGCGGCTCTCGTCGAGGTGGCGGAAGTGCACGGTGAACGGCACGCATGCCACCTGGATGCGTCGGCTGGCGCTGTTGAGGAGGGCCACTCCGGTGAGGAAGGTCACGCTCTTGCCGCTGGCGTCCCGTAGCTGCTGGATGGCGCGTTCGGGGGTGTGCGGCTTGCCGAGGATGTTGCCGTCGAGTACGGCGACCTGGTCGGAGCCGATCACCAGGTGTTGCGGATAGCGTCCGGCCAGCGCTTCGGCCTTGCTGGCGGAAAGGCGGCACACCAGTTCCTCGGCACTTTCCCCGGCGCGATGGCTTTCGTCGATATCGGGGCTGGCGCTTTCGAAGGGAAGGCGCAGGCGGGTCAGGAGTTCGCGTCGGTAGGGGGAGCTGGAGGCGAGGATCAGGTCGGGCATGAGGTTCTCCATGGCGAGCGGCCGATTTTAACGAAAAGACTCGTCCTTACAGCGGTTTATGGCTAATTTCCTTTGACAGGCGCGGGGGCGTCCCTATAATGGCGCGCTTATGTTGAATGGGCCGATTCCACCTCATATCGATCCGCGCAAGTTGGTCGACCGCGGCGCCACCCTCGAGGGTGTGTACGCGCTCGCCGATATGCCGCGTGTATGCGAGCAACTGACCAGCGATGCCGGTGAGGTGCGCGTGAAGGTTTCCTTCGAGCGCGACCACCAGAAGCTGGCGGTCATGCATATGCAGCTCGATACCGAGGTGAGCATGGTATGCCAACGCTGCCTGGATGCGGCGGCCATTCCCGTGCATGGCGAATATACCTACGCCATTCTTCGGGAAGGTCAGTCCGCCGACGGTCTGCCGAAGGGGTACGATGCGCTGGAAGTGGGGGAGGAACCCCTGGACCTGCTGGCGCTGGTCGAGGACGAGCTGTTGCTCGCCTTACCCATCGTTCCGGCCCATGACCCCGAAGTATGTCAGCACCCGGCTGGATTCGTCGTCGAAGACGAGCCGGAGTCGAGCGAAGTCGAGGACAAGCGTCCTAATCCGTTCAGCGTACTGGCACAGTTGAAGCGTGACCCAAACGTTTAGGAGTTAATCAATCATGGCTGTTCAGCAGAACAAAAAGTCTCGTTCCGCTCGTGACATGCGTCGTTCCCACGATGCGCTCGAGTCCAATGCTCTGTCCGTGGAAAAGAGCACCGGTGAAGTCCACCTGCGCCACCACGTATCCCCGGACGGCTTCTATCGCGGCCGTAAGGTAGTAGACAAGGGCTCCGACGAGTAATCCTTGTCCGCACCAATCATCGCGATTGATGCAATGGGTGGGGACTTCGGTCCCCACTGCGTTGTTCCGGCCTCTATTGCCTTCCTGGCCGAGAATTCCTCTTCGCAACTGATCCTCGTCGGTCAGCCTGCCCTCCTCGAAGAACTCCTTTCCCGCTATCCGTCGCTCGACCGGCAGCGCCTGCGTGTGCATGCGGCCAGCGAAGTGATAGGTTCAGACGAACGTCCCTCCCAGGCCTTGCGTGGCAAGCCGGACGCTTCCATGCGCGTGGCGCTGGAGCTGGTCCGCGACGGCCGGGCGCACGCGTGCGTCAGCGCCGGCAATACCGGGGCGTTGATGGCGCTGTCGCGGCACCTGCTGAAGACCCTGCCCGGTATCGACCGCCCTGCGATGGTGACGGCGGTTCCGACCGAGAAGGGGCATTGTCATCTGCTCGACCTCGGCGCCAACGTGGATTGCAGTGCCGAGCATCTCTATCAGTTCGCGGTGATGGGCGCGGTGGCGGCAGAGGCCTTGGGCTGCGTCTCGCCCCGGGTCGCCCTGCTCAACGTGGGGACCGAGGAGATCAAGGGCAACCAGCAGGTCAAGCTGGCGGCGAGTCTGTTGCAGAAGGCGCAGGGGTTGAATTTCAGCGGATACATAGAGGGCGATGGCCTGTATCGCGGCGAGGCCGACGTGGTGGTCTGCGACGGTTTCGTCGGCAACATCCTGCTGAAGGCCAGCGAAGGCCTGGCTGCCATGGTGTCGGCGCGGATCGAACAGCGCTTCCGCGATGGACTGGCGGCGAAGCTGGTCGGTGCGCTGGCGTTGCCGCTGCTGCGCCGGCTGCGCGGCGATATCGCTCCGGCACGCTATAACGGCGCCAGTTTCCTCGGATTGCAGGGGATAGTGGTGAAAAGCCATGGGTCTGCCGCCGAGGAGGGTTTCCAGAGCGCCTTGCGTCGCGCGGCACTGGAAGTCCGGGAAAACCTGCCGCAACGATTGCATGGCCGTCTCGAGCATCTGCTGCTCTAATGTGTGACCGGGCGGTCCAGGCAGCCATCCAACACTCAGTTTCCTGCGCCAGTCGCGGCTGGCGCGTTATCTCCGACGAGCAAAAGACCACAAGGGACCTATTCAATGTCTGCATCCCTCGCATTCGTCTTCCCTGGCCAGGGTTCGCAATCCCTCGGCATGCTGGCCGAGCTGGGCGCCCAGCAGGCGCTGGTGCGCGATACCTTCGCCGAGGCCTCTGAGGCGCTCGGTTACGACCTTTGGGCGCTGGTCCAGAATGGTCCTGAAGAGCGCCTGAACCAGACCGACAAGACCCAGCCGGCCATCCTCACGGTTTCGATCGCGCTCTGGCGCCTCTGGCTGGCCGAGGGCGGTGCGCGCCCAGCGTTCGTCGCCGGGCACAGCCTGGGCGAATATTCCGCGCTGGTCGCGGCCGAAAGCCTGGCGTTCGCCGATGCGGTCAAGCTGGTCGAGCGTAGGGGCCAACTGATGCAGCAGGCGGTTCCGGCGGGGCAGGGCGGCATGGCCGCGATCCTTGGCCTGGAAGACGCCGATGTATTGGCGGCCTGTGCCGAGGCGGCCCAGGGCGAGGTGGTCAGCGCGGTCAACTTCAACGCGCCGGGGCAGGTAGTGATCGCCGGTGCTGCGGCTGCCGTTGAGCGTGCCATCGAGGCATGCAAGGCACGCGGCGCCAAGCGCGCGGTGGCGCTGCCAGTCAGCGTGCCGTCGCATTGCGAACTGATGCGTCCGGCCGCCGAGCAGTTCGCCGCCTCGGTCGAAAGCCTGCAGTGGCAGGCGCCGAAGATTGCGCTGGTGCAGAACGTCAGCGCCGCCGTGCCGGCTGATCTCGATACGCTGCGCCGCGACCTGCTGGCACAGCTGTACAGCCCGGTTCGCTGGGTGGAGAGCATCCAGCTGCTGGCGGAAAAGGGCGTCACCGAGCTGGTCGAGTGCGGGCCGGGCAAGGTCCTGGCAGGCCTCAACAGGCGCTGCGCGAAGGGCATCAATACCCATGGCCTGGATGGCGTCGAGGCGTTCGCCGCCACGCGCGCCGCCCTGGCCTGAGAGAGAGAAAGGAGAGAATCCCATGAGTCTGCAAGGTAAGGTCGCATTGGTAACCGGCGCCAGCCGTGGCATCGGCCAGGCGATTGCGCTGGAACTGGGGCGCCTGGGTGCCGTGGTCATCGGCACCGCGACCAGCGCGTCCGGCGCCGAGAAGATCGCCGAAACCCTCAAGGCCAATGGCGTCGAGGGTGCGGGCCTGGTCCTGGACGTTTCCAGCGACGAATCCGTAGCCACGACCCTGGAGCACATCCAGCAGCATCTCGGCCAACCGCTGATCGTGGTCAATAACGCCGGCATCACCCGCGATAATCTGCTGGTGCGCATGAAAGACGACGAGTGGTTCGATGTGGTCAACACCAACCTGAACAGTCTCTACCGTCTGTCGAAAGCCGTTCTGCGCGGTATGACCAAGGCCCGCTGGGGGCGCATCATCAACATCGGTTCCGTGGTCGGCGCCATGGGCAATGCCGGGCAAACCAACTATGCCGCGGCGAAGGCCGGCCTGGAGGGCTTCACCCGTGCGCTGGCCCGGGAAGTCGGTTCGCGTGCCATTACCGTGAATGCGGTGGCGCCGGGCTTCATCGACACCGACATGACCCGCGAGCTGCCGGAAGCCCAGCGCGAAGCGCTGCTGGGCCAGATTCCGCTGGGTCGCCTGGGGCAGGCGGAAGAGATCGCCAAGGTGGTCGGCTTCCTCGCTTCGGACGGCGCAGCCTATGTGACCGGGGCCACCGTGCCGGTCAATGGTGGGATGTACATGAGCTGAATGTGACGTTACCTTTCTCGGGTCTGTCATAAGCGCTGTCTAGAATTCGTTGCGGAATTGCAGCCGGGTTATTAGATAGAATTATCGAAGTGGCCGTGGGAAGGTGAGGCGTTCAGCTTGAAAAGCAGAAAACCCTTTCTATACACTTACCCGCAGCCCAGCTGCTCGGATTTTCCATAGGAGTGAAAACAAGGTATGAGCACCATCGAAGAACGCGTTAAGAAGATCGTCGCTGAACAACTCGGCGTGAAGGAAGAAGAAGTCACCAACAGCGCTTCCTTCGTCGAAGACCTGGGCGCCGACTCCCTTGACACCGTCGAGCTGGTGATGGCTCTGGAAGAGGAATTCGAGACCGAAATCCCTGACGAGAAAGCTGAAAAGATCACCACCGTTCAGGAAGCCATCGACTACATCGTTGCTCACCAGCAATAAGTAGTCGTCGGATTTTCCGACGTGGAAAAGCCGCACAGCCTGTAAGGGCGTGCGGCTTTTCTTTAGCGCCTTACCTACTCTGGTAGTCTGTCGGCGCAACCCCGTGAAATGAGAAAGAGGAAGTCGTAGTGTCGCGTAGACGCGTCGTCATTACTGGCATGGGCATGCTGTCGCCGCTGGGCCTGGATGTCCCGAGCAGTTGGGAAGGTATTCTCGCCGGTCGCAGCGGGATCGCCCCGATCGAGCATATGGACCTGTCCGCCTATTCCACCCGCTTCGGTGGTTCGGTCAAGGGTTTCAATGTCGAGGAATACCTGTCCGCCAAGGAAGCCCGCAAGCTCGACCTGTTCATCCAGTACGGTCTCGCCGCCAGCTTCCAGGCCGTTCGCGATTCCGGCCTGGAGGTCACCGACGCCAATCGTGAGCGTATCGGCGTATCCATGGGTTCCGGTATCGGCGGCCTGACCAATATCGAGAACAACTGCCGATCCCTGTTCGAGCAGGGGCCGCGGCGCATCTCGCCGTTCTTCGTGCCCGGTTCGATCATCAACATGGTTTCCGGCTTCTTGTCGATCCACCTGGGTCTGCAGGGGCCCAACTACGCCCTCACCACCGCCTGCACCACCGGTACCCACAGCATCGGCATGGCTGCTCGCAACATCGCCTATGGCGAGGCCGACGTGATGGTCGCCGGCGGTTCCGAAATGGCTGCCTGCGGTCTCGGCCTGGGTGGTTTCGGCGCGGCTCGCGCGCTCTCCACTCGCAACGACGAGCCGACCCGTGCCAGCCGTCCGTGGGACCGGGATCGCGACGGCTTCGTCCTGTCCGACGGTTCCGGCGCCCTGGTGCTCGAAGAACTGGAGCACGCCCGTGCCCGCGGCGCGCGGATCTATGCCGAGCTGGTTGGCTTCGGCATGAGCGGCGACGCCTTCCACATGACCGCGCCGCCGGAAGACGGCGCCGGTGCCGCCCGCTGCATGAAGAACGCGCTGCGCGATGCCGGCCTGGATCCTCGCCAGGTCGATTACATCAACGCCCATGGCACCTCCACCCCGGCCGGCGACATCGCCGAGATCGCCGCGGTGAAGAGCGTGTTCGGCGAGCATGCCCATGCGCTGTCGATGAGTTCGACCAAGTCGATGACCGGCCACCTGTTGGGTGCCGCCGGTGCGGTGGAGGCGATCTTCAGCGTGCTGGCCCTGCGCGACCAGGTTGCCCCGCCGACCATCAACCTGGACAACCCGGACGAAGGTTGCGACCTCGACCTGGTGGCCCATGAAGCCAAGCCGCGCAAGATCGACGTGGCCCTGTCGAACTCGTTCGGTTTCGGCGGGACCAACGGCACCCTGGTGTTCCGCAGGTTCGCCGACTGATGCTGGACTGGGTCGACGGCCGGCCCGCCGCCGAGCTGTCCGTGCGCGATCGCGGACTGGCCTATGGCGACGGGCTGTTCGAGACCCTGGCGGTGCGCGCCGGCACGCCGCGTCTTCTGGAGCGCCACCTGGCGCGCCTGGAAGAGGGGGGTCGGCGCCTGGCGATCCCTCTCGACACCGCGGCGTTGCGCCAGGAGTTGCTGGCGTTCTGCGCGGCGCTGGGCGACGGTGTCGCCAAGCTGATCGTCACCCGCGGCGAGGGTTTGCGTGGCTACGCGCCGCCTGCCGAGGCCTCGCCGCGGCGAATCCTCTCCGGATCGCCGCGTCCGGCCTATCCCGAGCGCCACTGGCAGCAAGGCGTGCGCCTGTTCGCCTGCCGCACGCGCCTGGCCGAGCAGCCCCTGCTGGCCGGCCTCAAGCACCTCAATCGCCTGGAGCAGGTCCTCGCCCGTGCCGAGTGGAGCGACGCCGGGCATGCCGAAGGGCTCATGCTGGACGTGCACGAGCGGGTGGTGGAGGGGGTGTTCAGCAACCTGCTGCTGGTTCTCGACGGCACCCTCGTAGCGCCTGACCTGTGGCGCTGCGGCGTCGCTGGAGTGATGCGCGCGGAATTGCTCGAGCGCGCCGAAGGAATCGGCGTCCCGCTGGCGATACGGGATGTTTCCATGGCTGAACTGGCGACGGCCGACGAGGTCTTTCTGTGCAACAGCCAGTTCGGCATCTGGCCGGTCCGGGCATTGGACGAGCACGTCTGGCCGGTCGGCAAGCTGACCCGTAAACTGCAAGACCAACTTCGCGACGACCTGGATTTCTGACTTTGATGCGCAAACTGCTGGTGCTGCTGGAGAGTGGCCTGTTGTTCGTTGGCCTCTGCGTCGGCCTGGCTGCATGGCAGCAGCAGCGGGCGCTGGAGCAGCCCCTGCAATTGACCGAGGAGCGCCTGCTGGACGTTTCCTCGGGCTCCACGCCGGGCGGCATGCTCGCGCGTCTGGAGCAGGAAAAGGTGCTCCATGGCGCGTTCTGGCTGCGCCTCTACTGGCGTTTCAACCTGCCGGGCCAGGCCCTGCACAGCGGCGAATACCGCCTCTTGCCGGGGATGAAGGGCGCCGACCTGCTGGAACTCTGGCGTGAAGGCGAGGTGGTGCAGTACAGCCTGACCCTGGTCGAGGGCTGGAGTTTCCGCCAGGTGCGCGAAGCGCTCGCCAGGCAGGGCAAGCTGGAGCAGACCCTGGCCGGCCTGAGCGACGGCGAGATCATGCAACGCCTCGGCAAGCCCGACGAAGTGGCCGAAGGGCGCTTCTTCCCCGATACCTACCGCTACACCCGTGGCATGCGCGACATCGACATACTGCGCAAGGCCTACCAGCGCATGCAGACCATCCTCGCCAAGGAATGGGATGGCCGCAGCCAGGACCTGCCTTATCGCGACGCCTACCAGGCGCTGATCATGGCCTCGCTGGTGGAAAAGGAAACCGGCGTGCCGGAAGAGCGTTCGCAGATCGCCGGCGTCTTCGTCCGCCGCCTGCAGCGCGGCATGCTGTTGCAGACCGATCCGACGGTGATCTATGGCATGGGCGAGCGCTACAACGGCAAGATCACCCGCGCCGACCTGCGCGAACCGACCCCTTACAATACCTATGTGGTGCCGGGCATGCCGCCGACCCCGATCGCCCTGGCCGGGCGCGAGGCGATTCGCGCCGCGCTGCATCCGGCCGAGGGTGAGACCCTGTATTTCGTGGCGCGCGGCGATGGCAGCCATGTGTTCTCCAGCAGCCTGGACGAACACAACAAGGCGGTCCGCGAGTACCAGTTGAAGCGTCGCTCGGACTATCGCTCCAGCCCCGCGCCCATCACCCCGCCGCCACAATGAGCGGCGCAGCCAAGATAAGGAGTGCCGTGTGACCGGCCTGTTCGTCACCCTGGAGGGCCCGGAAGGGGCCGGCAAGAGCACCAACCGCGACTACCTGGCCGAGCGCCTGCGCGAGCGCGGCATCGAGGTGCAGTTGACCCGCGAGCCTGGCGGCACGCCTCTCGCCGAGCGCATCCGTGAACTGCTGCTGGCGCCCAGCGACGAGCCGATGGCCGCCGATACCGAGCTGTTGCTGATGTTCGCCGCGCGGGCCCAGCATCTCGCCGGGGTCATCCGCCCGGCGCTGGCGCGCGGGGCCGTGGTGCTCTGCGATCGCTTCACCGATGCCACCTATGCCTACCAGGGCGGCGGGCGCGGTTTGCCGGAGGCGCGCATCGCCGCGCTGGAAAGCTTCGTCCAGGGCGACCTGCGGCCCGACCTCACGCTGGTCTTCGACCTGCCGGTGGAAATCGGCCTGGCGCGGGCGGCGGCGCGTGGCCGGCTCGACCGTTTCGAGCAGGAGGACCGACGCTTCTTCGAGGCCGTGCGTCAGACCTACCTGCAGCGCGCCGCGCAGGCCCCGGAGCGTTACCAGGTGCTCGATGCCGGGTTGCCGCTGGCCGAGGTGCAGGCTGGCCTGGATCGGCTGCTGCCGAATCTGCTGGAGCGTCTGAATGGCTGATATCTATCCCTGGCAGCAGGCGCTCTGGAGCCAACTGGGCGGCCGCGCCCAGCACGCCCACGCCTATCTGCTCTACGGTCCCGCCGGGATCGGCAAGCGTGCCCTGGCCGAGCATTGGGCCGCCCAACTGCTCTGCCAGCGGCCTGCCGCCGCTGGCGCATGCGGCGAGTGCAAGGCCTGCCAGTTGCTGGCCGCCGGTACCCATCCGGACTACTTCGTGCTGGAGCCGGAGGAGGCGGAGAAACCGATCCGGGTCGACCAGGTCCGCGACCTGGTTGGCTTCGTGGTGCAGACCGCGCAACTGGGCGGGCGCAAGGTCGTGTTGCTCGAACCCGCCGAGGCGATGAACGTGAACGCCGCCAACGCCCTGTTGAAAAGCCTTGAAGAGCCGTCGGGCGATACCGTGCTGCTGCTGATCAGCCACCAGCCCAGCCGCCTGTTGCCGACCATCAAGAGCCGCTGCGTGCAGCAGGCCTGCCCTTTGCCGGGCGCGGCGGCGAGTCTGGAATGGCTGGCGCGGGCCCTGCCCGACGAGCCGGCCGAGGCCCTGGAGGAACTGTTGGCGCTTTCCGGCGGCTCGCCGCTCACCGCCCAGCGCCTGCACGGCCAGGGCGTGCGCGAGCAGCGCGCGCAGGTGGTCGAGGGGGTGAAGAAGCTGCTCAAGCAGCAGATCGCCGCCAGCCCACTGGCCGAAAGCTGGAACAGCGTGCCGTTGCCATTGCTCTTCGACTGGTTCTGCGACTGGACGCTGGGCATCCTGCGCTACCAGTTGACCCACGACGAGGAGGGGCTGGGGTTGGCCGACATGCGCAAGGTGATCCAGTACCTGGGCGACAAATCCGGGCAGGCCAAGGTGCTGGCCATGCAGGACTGGCTGCTGCAACAGCGGCAGAAAGTGTTGAACAAGGCCAACCTCAACCGTGTCCTGCTTCTCGAAGCCCTGCTGGTGCAGTGGGCAAGCCTGCCCGGGCCGGGCTAGAATCCCGCTGATATTCGACTGGCAGGAACCTGCATGAGTTTGCCACCCAATCTGGGGCCGCGTAACGGCATCCTGTCCTTGACCATCAAGGACAAGTCCGTGCTGTACGCCGCCTACATGCCGTTCATCAGGAACGGCGGGCTGTTCATTCCCACCAACAAGAACTACAAGCTCGGCGACGAAGTCTTCATGCTGCTCAACCTGATGGAAGAGCCGGAGAAGATCCCGGTGGCCGGCAAGGTCGTCTGGATCACCCCGAAGGGCGCCCAGGGCAACCGTGCGGCTGGCATCGGCGTGCAGTTCAACGACGGTGACAACACCGCCCGCAACAAGATCGAAACCTACCTGGCCGGGGCGCTGAAGTCGGACCGGCCGACCCACACGATGTAACGCTAGACAGGATCATGCTGGTCGATTCCCACTGCCACCTCGATCGCCTCGACCTGGCCGCCCATGGCGGCTCGCTCGATGCGGCGCTGGATGCCGCGCGAGCGCGTGGCGTCGGTCAATTCCTCTGCATCGGCGTCAGCGCCGACAATGCCCAGGCGGTGAAGGCCCTGGCCGAGCGCTATGCCGACGTGCACTGTTCGGTGGGCGTGCACCCGCTGGACCTGGAGCCCGGAAGCGCGCCAGCGCTGGACTGGCTGCTGGGCGAACTGGCGCATCCGCGGGTGGTGGCGATCGGCGAGACCGGCCTCGACTACCACTACGAACCGGAAGCCGCCGAGTTGCAGCAGGAGGCGTTTCGCCTGCACCTGGAAGCCGCGCGGATCACCGCCAAGCCAGTGATCGTGCACACCCGCGAGGCGCGCGCCGATACGCTGGCGCTGCTGCGCGAGGCGGCGTTGCCGCAGGCCGGCGTGCTGCATTGCTTCACCGAGGACTGGGAGATGGCGCGATCGGCGCTGGACCTGGGCTTCTACATTTCCCTGTCCGGCATCGTCACCTTCCGCAATGCCGATGCCCTGCGCGAGGTGGCTCGCCAGGTACCAGCCGACCGGCTGCTGGTGGAGACCGACTCGCCCTACCTGGCGCCGATTCCCCATCGCGGCAAGCCGAACCTGCCGGAATACGTGCGCGATGTCGCCGAATTCCTCGCGACGTTGCGTGGCGTCAGCCTGGAAACCCTGGCGGAGCAGACTACCGCCAATTTCCATCGGCTGTTTCCGTTGGCCCGCTAGGCCGGCGCACGGATAAAAAAAACCCGGGTTCTGGGGGATGAATCCGGGTCAAGACCATTAGGAGTGGAACAAAGGTACGCATTCCTCGGTACCTTCACTGGCTGGGTACTTGGGGGGAGATACCGCGCGCCAGTACCTTTCAGTATTGGTCATGTTCGTGGGGCGTCCAGACAGGGCTGGCGGTTTTTTAAACAGATTTGGAATACCCTTGCCGTCCTTGAGTACCTAGGTGCCTGCGACCTGGCGCAAGATCGCCAGGGTATCGTCGATCACCGTCGAACTCGTGTAGAAGTGCGGGGAAAAACGGATACCTCCGCCACGCTGGGCACAAATGACCCGTTCCTGGCGAAGCGTTTCGAAGAGTGTCCGATTGTCCTGGCCGTCCAGGCTGAAGGTCAGGATGCCCGCGCGTCGGCTCGGGTTCCGCGGGCTGTGCAGGCGTACCCCGGGAATTCCCGACAGACCGTCCTGTAGCCACTGGACGCGCTCGGCGATGTCTCTGCCGACCCGCTCCATGCCGACCTCCTCCAACAGCCCCAGGCTGGCCTCCAGGGCCATCGCGCCGAGCATGTTCGGGCTGCCGCATTCGAAGCGCCGGGCGCTGCGCGCCGGCTGCCAGTCGCGACGCTCGTAATCGAGGGCATGTTCCAGCATGTGCCAGCCATATTCGTGCAGCGCCAGGCGCTCGCGCTGCTCGGGATGGCAATAGAAGACGCCCAGCCCTTCGGGGCCGAGCATCCACTTGTGCCCATCGGCCATGGCGAAGGCACAATCGTAGGCCTGTACGTCGAAGGGCAGGGCGCCGAGCTGCTGGATCGCGTCGATGCAGAACAGCACCCCGCGGCGGCGACATCCCGCGCCGATGCGCTCCAGGTCAAGGCGCAGGCCGCTGGCGTACTGCACCGCGCTGATCGACAGCAGGCGGGTGCGCGGGCCGCAGGCGGCGAGCAGGGCGCTCTCGGGATCGTCGCCGGCGAGACCGACCTCGACCACTTCGACGCCGCGCGGGCGCAAGGCTTCCCAGACCACTCTATTGGAGGGGAACTCCTCGTTGCCGATGACGACCTGGTCGCCCTCTCGCCAATCCAGGCCGAAGGCTACGAAGGAAAGCGCCTCGGAGGTGTTCTTGACCAGGGCGAGGTCGCTGCCGGCGCGCGCATTGAGCAGTCGGGCAAGGCGCTCGCGCAGGCGATGTTCTATCTTCAGCCATTCCGGATAGTCGCTGGCGCCGTGGGCGACGTTCTCCCGGGCGAAGGCGCTCACCGCGTCGGCGGCGCGTCTAGGCCAGGGTGCGACCGCTGCGTGGTTGAGGTAGCGCAGACCGTTGGTCTGGTCGAATTCGTCCTGGTAACAATTCATCGTCGGATGTTCCGTGCATTTTCGTGCTGAATAGGCATAATACGCGGCTTCGATTTTTGACTCATTTTGACCTGACAGTCTTTTTATGCAGAAAGAGCCTCGCAAAGTTCGTGAATTTCGTCGCCGTGAACAGGAGATTCTCGATACCGCCCTCAAGCTGTTCCTCGAACAGGGGGAAGACAGCGTAACGGTCGAGATGATCGCGGATGCCGTCGGCATCGGCAAAGGCACGATCTACAAGCACTTCAAGTCCAAGGCGGAGATCTACCTGCGCCTGATGCTGGACTACGAGCGCGATCTCGCCGCCCTGTTCCATTCCGAAGACGTAGCCCGCGACAAGGAGGCCCTGTCGCGCGCCTACTTCGAGTTCCGCATGCGCGATCCGCAGCGCTACCGCCTGTTCGACCGCCTGGAAGAGAAGGTGGTGAAGACCAGCCAGGTGCCGGAGATGGTCGAGGAGCTGCACAAGATCCGCGCCTCCAACTTCGAACGCCTGACCCAACTGATCAAGGAGCGTATCGCCGACGGCAAGCTGGAGAACGTTCCGCCGTACTTCCATTATTGCGCTGCCTGGGCGTTGGTGCATGGCGCCGTGGCGCTGTACCACTCGCCGTTCTGGCGCGAGGTGCTGGAAGACCAGGAAGGTTTCTTCCACTTCCTGATGGATATCGGCGTGCGCATGGGCAACAAGCGCAAGCGCGAAGGCGACGCTCCCAGCGCCTGATACCTGTGGTGCCGGGACGCAGTCACTGCGCCCCGCGCACTCTTTGCCGGCAGGGATATACTCGTCGCCCATCGATCCGCCGGCGGGACGTCGGCTGCCCATTTCCGGCGAATCCGCCGGTGGCACCGTCCCGGTGGCGGCTCCACGTTCGTTCAGGAGTTCTCCGATGAGTGTCCGTGAATTCCCCATCCACTACATCGAACCGGTGTTCCGGCCCCCGAGCGAGGCGCATTCGCTGATCCTCCCGGTGACCAATGGCTGTTCCTGGAACAAATGCGGCTTTTGCGAGATGTATACCCAGCCGCAAAAGAAATTTCGCGCCCGCGACGAGAACGAGGTACTGGAGGAGATCCGCCGCTGCGGCGAGCGCCTGATCGTCAAGCGGGTGTTTCTCGCCGATGGCGACGCCCTGGTATTGCCGACCCGCCGGCTGCTCGCGGTGCTGCAGGCGATTCGCGAGCACTTGCCGGAGGTGGAGCGGGTATCCAGCTACTGCCTGCCGCGCAACCTGCGCAGGAAGTCGGTCGACGAGTTGCGCGAACTGGCCGACGCCGGGCTGCGAATGGCCTATGTCGGCGCCGAGTCCGGCGACGACGAAGTGCTGGCGCGGGTCAACAAGGGCGAGACCTATTCCTCTACCCTGGATGCGCTGGAAAAGCTTGGCGAGGCGGGGATCAGTCGTTCGGTGATGATCCTCAACGGTCTGGGCGGAATGACCCTGAGCGCGCAGCACGCGGACAACTCCGCGCGCCTGATGAACGCCGCCCAGCC
Source organism: Pseudomonas sp. HMSC065H01 (assembly GCF_001815235.1). Lineage (NCBI taxonomy): Bacteria > Pseudomonadati > Pseudomonadota > Gammaproteobacteria > Pseudomonadales > Pseudomonadaceae > Pseudomonas > Pseudomonas sp. HMSC065H01. The sequence continues at coordinate 159,866 of NZ_KV819862.1, forward strand.
GGAGTACCTGTCGACCCTGGTGGTGAGTTTCCCTACCGGCGAGCAGCGTTTCCGTGCTGGCTTCGCCGATTTCGAGGCGCTGGATCGGCGTGCCCTGTTCGTCGAGGTCGAACGCCTGTTGCAGGGTTTGGAGCTCGAAGACACGGTATTTCGCAGCGACCACGCTTCCAACTATCTGGTGCTCAAGGGCGAACTGGGTGCCGACAAGGCGCGCCTGCTGGCCGAGGTCCGCCAGGCCATCGAGCAGCCGCAGCACGCTGCCCTGCGCCAGGAGTGGCAGCGTGGCCCGTGATGGCGCGGAAGCTGCATCGGCTCGTCATTCGCCGGTTTTCCGACGCCGGCAGGGGAGATGACCGATGTCGCACCTGTTCCGTATCGCCCTGGCGATGCTCCTCCTGGGCAGCCTGTCCGCCTGCATGAAGCCCAGCGACCTGGCCGACGGCGCCGACTACTACCTGCGCGACGCCGGGGTGCTCGATCACAGCGCCAGCCAGCGCAGCAACAACCGGCGGATCCAGGCCGACTCCTTCATCTACATCGGCCAGGGCCCGTTCGTGCCGCCGGGCTACCGGTACGCGCGGCCGAACGTGGTGGCCGAGCAGGCCTTCGAAGGTTTCGTCGAGTATTTCCCGCTGGTGCGCCGCGCCAAGGCGCCGCTCGGTCTGGACGACGCGATGCGCGAGGCGCGTGCCGCCGGCGCTCACTACCTGCTGTACTGCCGTTTCGCCCGGGGCGACAACAGGATCGGCAACTGGGAGGAGTGGGAAGACGAAGAGGAACTCGGCCGGGTCGGGCGCGATCGCAGTGTCATCCAGGTCATGCTGATCGAGACCAGCACCCGTTTCCTGGTGGACAGCGCGACCATCCGCAGCCGCGGCGGTTTCCTGACGTTCTACGACGCCACCCCGGAAGACCTGCTGCGTCCCCCGCTGGAGCAATACGCCCAGGAATTGCTGGGCCTGAACAGTCGAGGAACAGGCTATGAGTGATACCGGCAAGGCCAACGACCTGCTGGCGCAGATCCCCAGGGGCGAAAAGAAGGGCCTGCCGCCCGTGCACCTGTGGAATCCGCCGTTCTGCGGCGACATCGACATGCGCATAGCCCGCGACGGCACCTGGTTCTACCTGGGCACGCCGATCGGACGCAAGCCGATGGTGAAGCTGTTCTCCAGCATCATTCGCCGCGACGGCGACGACTATTTCCTGGTGACTCCGGTGGAAAAGGTCGGTATCCGCGTCGACGATGCGCCCTTCGTCGCGGTGACCCTGCAGGTGCAGGGCGAGGGCGGGGCGCAGGTACTGCGCTTCGCCACCAACGTCGAGGACGAGGTCGAGGCGGACGCCGGGCATCCGCTGCGCGTCGAGATCGACCCCCGCACCCAGGAACCCACGCCCTACCTGCGGGTGCGCGACAACCTCGAGGCGCTGGTGCATCGCAACGTGTTCTACCAGCTGGTCGAGCTGGCGGTGCCGCGCCGGATCGACGGCATCGAATGGCTCGGCGTCTGGAGCCACGGCGAGTTCTTTCCCCTCGGCCCGCAGCCGGACTGACAGGCGCAGCATGAAAAAAGGCTCCCGAGGGAGCCTTTTTCGTTTGCCTTACATGTTGGGGTAGTTCGGCCCGCCGGTACCTTCCGGCGCCACCCAGGTGATGTTCTGCGCCGGGTCCTTGATGTCGCAGGTCTTGCAGTGCACGCAGTTCTGCGCGTTGATCTGGAAGCGCTTGCTGCCGTCGTCGTTGGCCACCACTTCGTACACGCCTGCCGGGCAGTAGCGCTGGGCCGGCTCGTCGTAGAGCGGCAGGTTCTTCTCGATCGGAATGCTCGCATCGGCCAGCTTGAGGTGGATCGGCTGGTCTTCCTCGTGGTTGGTATTGGAGAGGAACACCGAGGACAGCTTGTCGAAGCTGAGCTTGCCGTCCGGCTTCGGGTAGTCGATCTTCGGCGCTTCGCTGGCCTTTTTCAGGCAGGCGTAGTCCGGCTTGTCGTCATGCAGGGTGACGGGGATCTTGCCGCCGAAGATGTTCTGGTCGATGAAGTTGAACGCGCCGCCGCCGATAGCGCCGAACTTGTGGATGGCCGCGCCGAAGTTGCGGCTGCGGAACAGTTCGTCGTACAACCAGCTGGCCTTGAACGCATCGACGTAGCTGGACAGCTCGTCGCCGCCTTCGCGGCCGGCGGCCAGGGCCTCGGCGATCGCGTCGGCGGCGAGCATGCCGGACTTCATCGCGGTGTGGCTGCCCTTGATCTTGGCGAAGTTCAGGGTGCCGAGGTCACAACCGATCAGCGCGCCGCCGGGGAAGACCATCTTCGGCAGCGAATTCAGGCCGCCCTTGCAGATGGCCCGGGCGCCGTAGGCCACGCGCTTGCCGCCTTCCAGGTACTGCTTGACCACCGGGTGGTGCTTGTAGCGCTGGAACTCGTCGAACGGCGACAGGTGCGGGTTGCTGTAGGACAGGTCGATGATCAGGCCGACGAACACCTGGTTGTTCTCCAGGTGGTAGAGGAACGAGCCGCCGGTATTTTCGTCGTTCAGCGGCCAGCCGGCGGTATGGACCACCAGGCCGGGCTTGTGCTTGGACGGGTCGATGTCCCAGATTTCCTTGATGCCGATACCGTAGTGCTGGGCATCGGCCTCGCTGTCCAGGTTGTATTTCTTGATCAGTTGCTTGCCGATGTGCCCGCGGCAGCCTTCGGCGAACAGGGTGTACTTGGCCCGCAGCTCCATGCCGGGGGTGTAGTAGCCTTCTTTCGGGTTGCCTTCGCGGTCGACGCCGAGGTCGCCGGTGACGATGCCGCGGACCACGCCGTTCTCGTCGATCAGCGCTTCCTGGGCGGCGAAGCCCGGATAGATCTCCACGCCCAGTCCTTCGGCCTGCTGGGCCAGCCAGCGGCAGAGGTTGCCCAGGGAGATGATATAGTTGCCCTCGTTGTGCATGGTCTTGGGCACGAAGAAGTTGGGCACCTTGGTAGCGCTCTCGGCGCTCTTCAGGACGTAGATGTCGTCGCCGGTCACCGGGGTATTGAGCGGCGCGCCGAGTTCCTTCCAGTCGGGGAACAGCTCGTTCAGCGCGCGCGGCTCGAACACCGCGCCGGAGAGGATGTGGGCGCCCACTTCGGAACCCTTCTCGACCACGCAGACGCTGATCTCTTGACCGGCTTCGGCGGCCTTCTGCTTCAGTCGGCATGCGGCGGACAGACCGGCGGGGCCGGCGCCGACGATGACGACGTCGAATTCCATGTATTCGCGTTCCACTATCGATCTCCTACTCAAGGCTCACGGTATCTGTTTATTGGTGGCTGAGATCTTTCCCTGATCAGAGCGGGCGCATTATATATAGCTGCATGGGCAGGTCCAATACAAACGTTTGTTTGAATTCTTTGGAAGCCTGATAGAATCGGCATTCGAGGGGGGGAAACCACCCTTTTGCCGTATTGACCGAAAAGGGTGATCCGGTCAAGATACGGGCGGTTTTGCGGTCGCTGTCTAGCAGAGTGTCGGTTTCCGGCCGGCGAGCATCACCGGCCAGGCCTGTCTGGCGACATCCTTATTCACCGGAGAATAACGAGGAATCCATGAAGGTTCTTGTAGCAGTCAAACGAGTGGTCGACTACAACGTCAAGGTCCGCGTCAAGGCGGACAACTCCGGCGTCGACCTCGCCAACGTCAAGATGTCCATGAACCCCTTCTGCGAAATCGCCGTGGAAGAAGCCGTGCGCCTGAAAGAGAAGGGCGTGGCTACCGAGATCGTCGCTGTCTCCGTCGGCCCGACCGCCGCCCAGGAGCAACTGCGCACCGCGCTGGCGCTGGGCGCTGACCGTGCGATCCTGGTGGAGAGCAACGACGAGCTGAACTCCCTGGCCGTGGCCAAGCTGCTCAAGGCCGTGGTCGACAAGGAGCAGCCGCAGCTGGTGATCCTCGGCAAGCAGGCCATCGACAGCGACAACAACCAGACCGGCCAGATGCTCGCCGCGCTGACCGGCTACGCCCAGGGCACCTTCGCCTCCAAGGTCGAGGTCGCTGGCGACAAGGTCAACGTGACCCGCGAGATCGATGGCGGTCTGCAGACCGTCGCGCTGAACCTGCCGGCCATCGTCACCACCGACCTGCGCCTGAACGAGCCGCGCTACGCGTCGCTGCCGAACATCATGAAAGCCAAGAAGAAGCCGCTGGACGTGGTGACCCCGGACGCCCTGGGCGTTTCCACCGCTTCCACCGTGAAGACCCTGAAGGTCGAGGCGCCGGCTGCACGCTCCGCTGGCATCAAGGTCAAGTCCGTGGCTGAACTGGTAGAGAAACTGAAGAACGAGGCGAAGGTAATCTAATGGCTATCCTGGTTATCGCTGAGCACAACAACGCGGCCCTGGCGGCTGCCACCCTGAACACCGTTGCCGCTGCCAAGGCCATTGGCGGCGACATCCACGTGCTGGTCGCCGGACAGAACGTTGCCGCCGTGGCCGAAGCCGCCGCCAAGGTCGAGGGCGTCTCCAAGGTGCTGGTCGCCGACAACGCCGCCTACGCCCACCAACTGCCGGAAAACGTCGCACCGCTGATCGCCGAGCTGGGCAAGAACTACAGCCACGTGCTGGCCCCGGCTACCACCAACGGCAAGAACTTCCTGCCGCGCGTCGCCGCGCTGCTGGACGTCGACCAGATCTCCGAGATCGTCGAAGTGGTCAGCCCCGACACCTTCAAGCGTCCGATCTACGCCGGTAACGCCATCGCTACCGTGCAGTCCTCGGCTGCGGTCAAGGTGATCACCGTGCGTACCACCGGCTTCGACGCCGTCGCCGCCGAAGGCGGTTCGGCTGCCGTCGAGCAGGTTTCCGGCCCGGCCGATGCCGGCAAGTCCGCCTTCGTCGGCGAAGAGCTGGCCAAGTCCGACCGTCCGGAACTGACCGCTGCCAAGATCGTGGTCTCCGGCGGCCGCGGCATGCAGAACGGCGACAACTTCAAGATCCTCTACGCCCTGGCCGACAAGCTGGGTGCCGCAGTCGGCGCTTCCCGCGCCGCGGTCGACGCCGGTTTCGTGCCGAACGACATGCAGGTCGGCCAGACCGGCAAGATCGTCGCCCCGCAGCTGTACATCGCGGTGGGCATCTCCGGTGCCATCCAGCACCTGGCGGGCATGAAGGACTCGAAGGTGATCGTCGCGATCAACAAGGACGAAGAGGCTCCGATCTTCCAGGTCGCCGACTACGGCCTGGTCGCCGACCTGTTCGACGCCGTACCGGAGCTGGAAAAGGCCGTCTGAGCCCGATTCCAAGCCGACAAGACCCGCTCCCCGGAGCGGGTTTTTTTATGTCCGGGCTGCGACGCGTGACCCTTTGGTCACGATTCCTGCCTTCGGTCCGCCCAAGCGGAGGTGTCTCATTTACAATGCGCGACGTCTCTAGCTCCTGAATGTGCTTTTCCGGCATCTAGCAACCGAGGTTTTCATGATCATCAAACCGCGCGTGCGTGGCTTCATCTGCGTCACTACCCATCCGGCAGGCTGCGAGGCCAACGTCAAGCAACAGATCGACTACGTCGAGGCCAAGGGCCCCGTCGTCAACGGACCGAAGAAGGTCCTGGTCATCGGTTCCTCCACCGGCTATGGCCTGGCTGCCCGCATCACCGCCGCGTTCGGTTCCGGCGCCGATACCCTCGGGGTGTTCTTCGAGCGTCCGGGCAGCGAGAGCAAGCCGGGCACCGCCGGCTGGTACAACTCGGCGGCCTTCGAGAAGTTCGCCCACGAGAAAGGCCTGTATGCCCGCAGCATCAATGGCGACGCTTTCTCCGACGAGGTGAAGCGGCTGACCATCGAGACCATCAAGCGCGATCTCGGCAAGGTCGACCTGGTGGTCTACAGCCTGGCCGCGCCGCGCCGTACCCATCCGAAGAGCGGCGAAGTGTTCTCCTCGACCCTCAAGCCGATCGGCAAGTCGGTCAGCTTCCGTGGCCTGGACACCGACAAGGAAGTGATCAAGGACGTGGTCCTGGAGGCGGCCAGCGACCAGGAGGTCGCCGATACCGTTGCGGTGATGGGCGGCGAGGACTGGCAGATGTGGATCGACGCGCTGCTGGAGGCCGACGTGCTGGCCGACGGCGCGAAGACCACCGCGTTCACCTACCTGGGCGAGAAGATCACCCACGACATCTACTGGAACGGTTCCATCGGCGCGGCCAAGAAGGATCTCGACCAGAAGGTCCTCGGTATCCGCGACAAGCTCGCCCCGCTGGGCGGCGACGCGCGCGTCTCGGTGCTCAAGGCGGTGGTGACCCAGGCCAGCTCGGCGATCCCGATGATGCCGCTGTACCTGTCGCTGCTGTTCAAGGTGATGAAGGAGCAGGGCACCCACGAAGGTTGCATCGAGCAGGTCGACGGCCTGTACCGGGAGAGCCTGTACGGCGCCGAGCCGCGCCTCGACGAGGAAGGCCGCCTGCGTGCCGACTACAAGGAACTGCAGCCGGAAGTGCAGTCCCGTGTCGAGGAGCTGTGGGACAAGGTAACCAACGAGAACCTTTACGAGTTGACCGACTTCGCCGGCTACAAGAGCGAGTTCCTCAACCTGTTCGGTTTCGAGGTCGCTGGGGTCGACTACGAGCAGGACGTCAACCCGGACGTGCAGATCGCCAACCTGATCCAGGCCTGAGGCCTGGATCCGAGCCGTCCTCGCGACGGCTCCCGCTCCCCCGCACCGGCGCCCAGGCGCCGGTTCGCGTTTTCAGCGACCGGCCACCTGGGCGTTCCGTACGCCGTCGAGGAAGGCCTGGTAGTGCTGCGCGGTTTCCTCCGGGCGTTCGACCATCGGCACGTGTCCGCAGTTTTCCATGATCACCACGCTGGGCCGCTTCAGCAGCGGACGCATCACCTCGATGCTGGAGACGTCCAGCACGCGGTCGCGGTCGCCCCACAGCAGCAGGGTCGGTGCCTCGATCTTCGGCAGTTCCGGCTCCAGCGGGATGTAGCGCTGGCGCAGTTGTTCGAATATCTGCGCGTTGAACGCCGACGCGGCTACCGCGCGTTCGCCGAGGTAGCGCTTGAGCGGCGCCGGCAGCGGCGGTTGCTGGACGAACACGAAGTCGAGCAGCTTCTGGAAGTCTTCCGGCTGGCGCACCACCAGGGGATTCTCGCCGCGCTCCAGGTCCTCGAACAGTTCGCTCTTGCGCGCCGGCATCACCCCGGCGTTGTCGATCAGCGCCAGCGATAGCACCTGTTCCGGATGGCGCGCCGCGTAGAGCGCGGCGATGTGCCCGCCCATGGAGTTGCCGGCCAGGTGCAGGCGGCGCCCGCCGATGGCGGCGGCGAAATTGGCGACTCGCTCGGCCTGGGTGCCGACGTCGTAGCTGGCCTGTTGCGGCTTGCTGCTGTCGCCGAAGCCGGGCAGGTCGAGGGCGACCACATGGTAGCGCTCGGTCAGCGGCCGGGCGAAGCGCAGCCAGTTGTCCTTGTCGGCGCCGAAGCCGTGGATCAGCAACAGGGTCGGGTTCTTCTCCGAGCCACCTTCCAGGTAGGCGATCTCCAGGTTGTCGACCTGCACGCTGTGCTCGCTGAGACCGGCGAGACCGCGCTCGACGGTGCGTACGCTGGCGAGGAGGGTAGCCGGGACGAAGTAGAGGACGCCGGCGGCGACCGCCAGCAGCAGAACCAGACCGAGGAGGAATCGTTTCATGGGTGTCCGAAGGCTTCAGGAAAAAAGGGGCCAGCGCTGAACGCTAGCCGTGCCGGCCCGCTGTCGCAAGCCTTGTGACGAGTCTAGGCGTGCTGCCGGTGGTCGGCGCCGAACCTAAGGACGGCGGTTCATTCGCCGGGTCGATAGAGATGTCGATGCTCGGCGCGGTACAGCGAAGAGTCGGCGAAGCCTTCGGCGGCCAGCACCTCGCCGACCAGGATCAGCGCGGTGCGGCGGAAATTCCTGGCGGCGACCTTGGGCAGGATGTCGCCGAGGGTGCCGCGAACCTGTTCCTGGTCGGGCCAACTGGCCCGGTGGATCACCGCGACCGGGCAGTCGGCGCCGTAGTGCGGCAGCAGTTCCTCGACGATCTTCGCCAGGTGGGCGACGCCCAGGTGGATCGCCAGGGTCGCCCGGTGGCGCGCCAGGTCGCCCAGGCTCTCGCCTTCCGGCATCTTCGTGCGTGCGGCGTAGCGGGTCAGGATCAGCGTCTGGGACACTTCGGGCAGGGTCAGCTCGCAGCCGAGCAGGGCGGCGCAGGCGGCGGTGGCGGTGACCCCGGGGACGATCTCATAGGGGATGCCGAGTTCGCGCAGGTGGCGGATCTGCTCGCCGATGGCGCCGTACAGGGAGGGATCGCCGGAATGCACGCGGGCTACGTCGAGGCCGCGGCGATGGGCTTGCGCGAGTAGCTCGACGATCTGTTCGAGGTCCAGCTCGGCGGTGTTCACCACCTGGCCGGCCTGGTGCCCCTCGAGCAGCGCTTGCGGAACCAGCGAGCCGGCGTAGAGGATCACCGGGCACTGGCGGATCAGGCGCTGCCCCTTGACGGTGATCAGGTCAGGGTCGCCGGGACCGGCGCCGATGAAATAGACGGTCATGGGAGTTCTCGTTCGGTGAGAAGACGTGCCAGGGCGATGCTCGCCCGATCGTCGCTGCGTTTCGCGCCGAGCAGATCGGCGCGACCGCCACCCAGGCGTTCGGCCAGGGCCAGGGCGGCGGCCTCGGCGACGCTGGAGCAGCCGGTTTCGCGCAGCGCGACGGCGGAGGGGCTGAGCAGGCGCGGCTCGTAGTCGTGCAGGACGGCGGGTGCGAGGAAATGCACGGGGCGTTCGAGCAGCGCGGCCAGTTGCCGCAGGCCGGGTTCGTCGCGTTTGCCGTCGATGCTGGCGAGGGCGTCCAGCTCGGCCAGGCTGCGCCCGTGTTCGCCCAGCGTTCGCTCCAGCAGCGCGCGCAGATGCTCGGCGCTACAGCCTCGGCGGCAGCCGATGCCGGCGATCAGCAGGCTGGGGATGGGCAGGGGCATGCGCGCACCGGAGGAAATGGAAGGAGAGGCACTATGGACCCGCGACCGGCAAGGGTCGCGGGTGGCAGGCGGTCAGGCGTCGACGCCGCCCCTGTTGCGCCGGAACAGCCAGGCAGCGGCCAGGCCGAGGGCGGCCCAGAACAGCGCATTGCTGACCAGCGAGGCGACCACGAAACGCTGGGCCAGGGCTTCCGGCGCCAGGCTGGCATGGACCTCGGGCTGCGGCGCGCCGAACAGGTGCGGCAGCGCCAGCAGGACGGCGCCGACCAGCTTCAGCGGCCAGTTGCCGCCGAACACCAGCAGGGCCAGGCCCACCGCGGTGGCGGCGGCGGTGGCGATCCACCAGTACTGGCGTTGCACCAGGTCGGCCGCGGCGGTACCCGGCAGCTCCGGCGGCAGGCCCAGCGACGGCGCCAGGCAGAACACCGCGTAGCCGGCCAGGCCCCAGAGCAGGCCCTGCCAGGTCTGGCCCGGCGCGCGCAGGGTGAAGAGGCCGGCGAGCATCAGGGCGAAGCCGACCGCCACCACCAGGTTGCCGCCGGTGGTGGAGAGGGTACGCTGCCAGCCGTCCTCCGGCTCCCAGGCCTCCTCGTCGTGGACATGGGCGGCGACGCCGGGGGCGTGTTCGTGGGGCTGGGCCGCGACCGGCTCGCTCTTCTCGTAGGTCTCCGCCTCGAGGATCAGCGGGGTGACCCAGAGAATCTGCAGCAGGGTCAGCAGCAGGGCGGCGAGCAGGCCGGCGAAGCCGGCGGTCTGGGCGATGCGCTTGATCATTCTGGTTCCCTCGCGACTCAGTGGCAGGGGAAGCCGGAGCTGTGCCGGGTATCGTGGGCGGCGTTGTGTACCGCGTCGATGTGCGAGAAACCGGCGAAATAGACCAGCAGCGCGCCGAGCAGGCCGGCGCCGATGGCCAGGCTCAGTCGCTTCGATAGGGAGGTGGTGGAGCTGGCGTGCGCTAGGGTGCTGCTGGACATGGTGCGTTCCCTCTGGATTGGCATGGGCGTGGCAGAGGAGTACGCACGAGGAACAGGCCCGGACGGCCCGCTTCACGCTTGCGCCCGCCCACCGCGGGTGAATCAAACGAAAGGTTCCAGGCCGGTCTCCGGGCTCGCGCGCGATGCGCTTACCGTTGCGGGGGCAGCGCCGGACTGGCTCGGAGAGCGTCACCGGCTTCCCGTTTCACCTCGTGCGCGCCGGCACGAGACACCTGGGACAACCCGCCTAGGACAGCATGAAGGACCGCCGGGCGTCAACCGGCCCGATTGACCCTGGCCCGCGCACTGCGTAGCCTTGCCGGTTCGAGGTTCCTCGCCGGCGACGGCGGGGCTAAGAGGGAACGCGGTCGATGCCGCGGCTGCCCCCGCAACTGTGAACGGCGATCGTTCCCCAATGCCACTGCGTGACGCGGGAAGGCGGGGAACCGGCGGAGACGCCAGACCGTGAGCCAGGAGACCTGCCTCGTCGATCCCGTGGCGCGATGCCCGGGGACAAGACTTCCATACAACCGGGCGGGGTGATCCGGTGGCGAATCCGTTGCGCGGCCCCTGCGTCCGCGCCACTCGTCCGCATGCCCGCCGAGCTGAACAAGGGCTGCCCATGAAAACCCTGGCGAAACTCCCCGTCACCATCGTCACCGGCTTCCTCGGCGCCGGCAAGACCACCTTGCTCCGGCACATGCTGGACAACGCCGAAGGCCGGCGCATCGCGGTGATCGTCAACGAGTTCGGCGAACTCGGCATCGACGGCGAGATCCTCAAGCAATGTTCCATCGGCTGCAGCGAAGAAGAGGCGCAGGGCCGCGTTTTCGAGCTGGCCAACGGTTGCCTGTGCTGCACCGTGCAGGAAGAGTTCTTCCCGGTGATGCGCGAGCTGGTGGCGCGCCGCGGCGACCTTGACCAGATCCTCATCGAGACCAGCGGCCTGGCCCTGCCCAAGCCGCTGGTGCAGGCTTTCCAGTGGCCGGAAATCCGCAACGCCTGCACGGTCGACGCGGTGATCACCGTGGTCGACAGTCCGGCGGTGGCGGCCGGTACCTTCGCCGCCCATCCCGAGCAGGTGGACCAGCAACGCCGCCAGGACCCCAACCTCGACCATGAATCGCCGCTGCACGAACTGTTCGAGGACCAGTTGGCCAGTGCCGACCTGGTGATCCTGAACAAGGCCGACCAGCTCGACGCCGAGGCCCTGGCGCGGGTCCGCGCGGAGATCGCCGGGGAGCTGCCGGCGGCGGTGAAGATCGTCGAGGCGAGCCGGGGCGAGCTGCCGCTGCCGGTCTTGCTGGGACTCAACGCCGAGGCCGAGCTGCACATCGACGGCCGGCCGACCCACCACGACCACGAAGGCCACGAGGACCACGACCACGACGAGTTCGACTCCTTCCACGTCGATCTCCCCGAGGTGGAGGAAGCTGCGCTGCTCGAGGCCCTCGGCGAGCTGGTGGAGCGTCACGACATACTTCGCATCAAGGGTTTCGCCGCCATTCCGGGCAAGCCCATGCGCCTGTTGGTACAGGGCGTCGGCAAGCGCTTCGACAGGCATTTCGACCGCAAGTGGCTGGCCGACGAAGTCCGCAGCACCCGGCTGGTGGTGATCGGCCAGGAGCTGGACCAGGCCGCCATTGCCAACCAGCTGCGCACAGCGCTTGCCTGATCCGTGATCCCCGGCCGGGGCCGGCGATGGCGATTCGCCGGCCCCAGCTTCTTGCGTCCTACCGGTAGAACGTCCATGCACCTGTTGCGCACCCAACCCGGCGGCTTCGTTCCCGACGACGGCATCGCCCACCTGGCCCAGACTCCCGCCGAGCTGGTGATCCTCTGCAGCGGCGATTCGCACCTCGCATTGCTGGCCGAGGCCGCCCGTGCGCTGCCGGACGACTACCCGAGCCTGCGCCTGGCCAACCCCATGCAGTTGCAGAACCACGCCTCGGTGGACCTCTACGTCGAGGAAGTGCTGCGGCACGCGCGGGTGATCCTGCTTTCGCTGCACGGCGGCATCGGCTACTGGCGCTACGGCGTGGAGCAACTGGTGGCGCTGGCCGAGCGCGGCGCGCTGCTGATCCCGGTGCCCGGCGACGACCGCCCCGACCCGGAGCTGAGCGCCCTTGGCAACCTGCCGGCGGAGCAGGCCGAGCGCTTCTGGCAATACTTGCGCCAGGGCGGCCTGGAGAACGCCGGGCAGTTCTACCGCTGCCTGGCCAGCCAGTGCCTCGGCCGCGACTACGCCTGGCGCGAACCGCAGGCGCTGCCGCGGGTGGCACTGTTCCATCCACGGCATGCCGAGGCGACCCTGGAACACTGGCGTGCCGACTGGCAGGCCGGGCGTCCGGTGGTCGCGTTGCTGTTCTATCGCACCCACCTGCAGGCAGCCAACACCGCCTTCATCGCACGCTTCTGCGAACGCCTCGCGGCGCAGGGGCTCAACCCGTTGCCGATCGCGCTGGCCAGCCTCAAGGAAAGCGCCTGCCTGGCGCAGGTGGAAGACTGGCTGGAGCGCAGCGACGCCGCGCTGATCGTCAATACCACCGGTTTCGCCCAGTCCAATCCGGAGGCGCCCGAGTTGCGTCCGTTCCGTCGCGACGTGCCGGTATTGCAGGCGATCTGCTCGCTGGACAACCGCCCGCTCTGGCTGGACAACCCGCAAGGCCTGGGGCCGCGCGACCTGGCCATGCACGTGGCGCTGCCGGAGCTGGACGGGCGCATCGTCACCCGGCCGATCAGTTTCAAGGGCCTGGCCTGGCGCAGCGAACGCAGCGAGAGCGACGTGGTCTGCTATCTCGCCGACGACGAGCGCATGGATTTCGTCGCCGAACTGGCGCGGCGCTGGGCCGAGCTGGCGCGCAAGCCAAACGCGGAAAAACGGGTGGCGCTGGTGCTGGCCAACTACCCGACCCGCGATGGCCGGATCGGCAACGGCGTCGGCCTGGACACCCCGGCGGCGGCGCTGAACATCCTTCGTGCCCTGCGCCAGCAGGGCTATCCGGTCGACGGACTGCCCGCCAGCGGAACCGAGCTGATCCGCCAGTTGCTCGGCGGCGTCAGCAACGACCTGGAGCATCTCGACCTACGGCCCTGCGCCCAGAGCCTGGCGCTGGACGACTACCTGGCCTGCTTCGCACGCCTGCCGGAGCGCAATCGCCAGGCGGTGCTGGCGCGCTGGGGCGAGCCGCAACAGGACCCGATGTTCCGCGACGGACGGATGATGGTCGCCGGCCTGCGCTATGGCCTGACCTTCGTCGGCATCCAGCCGGCGCGCGGCTATCAGCTCGATCCGGCGGCGGTCTACCACGATCCCGACCTGGTGCCGCCGCACGGCTACCTGGCGTTCTACTTCTGGCTGCGCCACGCCTACCGCGCCGATGCCCTGCTGCACGTCGGCAAGCACGGTAACCTGGAATGGCTGCCGGGCAAGGGAGTCGGCCTGTCCGCCGAATGCTGGCCGGACGCGTTGCTCGGTCCGCTGCCGAACATCTATCCGTTCATCGTCAACGATCCGGGGGAGGGCGCCCAGGCCAAGCGCCGCACCCAGGCGGTGATCATCGACCACCTGATGCCGCCGCTGACCCGCGCCGAGAGCTACGGCCCGCTGCGCGACCTGGAGCGCCTGGCCGACGAGTTCTACGATGCCTCGCTGCTCGACCCACGCCGCGCCGAACAGTTGCGCGGCGAGATTCTCGTCCTCCTGCGCGACAACCGTCTCGACCGCGAGATCGGCTTGCAGCTCAGCGACGATCCGGACAGCTGGCTGCCGCAGCTGGACGCCTATCTCTGCGACCTGAAGGAGTCGCAGATCCGCGACGGCCTGCATGTGTTCGGCGAGTCGCCGAGCGGGCGATTGCGCCTGGATACCCTGCTGGCGCTGCTGCGGGTTCCGCGCGGCGATGGCAAGGGCGCCAACGCCGGGTTGCTGAAGAGCCTGGCGGACGACCTTGGCCTGGGCTTCGATCCGCTGGCCTGCGACATGGGCGAGGCCTGGCAGGGCGCGCGGCCGGCCTGCTTGGAAGAGCGGGGCGGGGAGCCCTGGCGTACTCTCGGGGATACCCGCGAACGCCTGGAATTGCTGGCGTTGCACTGGATAGAACGCTGCCTGGGCGGCGAATCGCCGCCTGCCACCTGGCGTGCCAGCGGCGAGGTGTTGCGCGGCTTGTGCGAACAGGTGGCACCGACCCTGGACGCCTGTGGCGGGGCCGAGATCGACGGGCTGCTGGCAGCCCTCGAAGGGCGCTTCGTACCGGCCGGTCCGAGCGGCGCGCCGAGTCGCGGGCGACTCGACGTGCTGCCCACCGGACGCAACTTCTTCTCGGTGGACGTGCGCAACCTGCCGACCCCGACCGCCTGGCGCATCGGCTTCCAGTCGGCCAACCTGCTGCTCGAGCGTCACCTGCAGGAACATGGCGATCACCTGCGCCAGCTCGGCCTCTCGGTGTGGGGCACGGCGACCATGCGCACCGGCGGCGACGACATCGCCCAGGCCCTGGCCCTGCTCGGCGTGCGACCGGTCTGGCAGGCCGGCAGCCAGCGCGTCGCCGATTTCGAGATACTCCCGGTCTCCCTGCTGGACCGCCCGCGGGTCGACGTGACGCTGCGGGTCTCCGGGTTCTTCCGCGACGCCTTCGCCAACCTGATCCGCCTGTTCGATGCGGCGGTGCAGGCGGTCGCCGAGCTGGACGAGGCGGAGGAGCTGAACCCGCTGGCCGCTCGCGTACGCCTGGAACGCCAGCGCCTCGAGGCGCAGGGCACGGCGCCGGCGGAGGCGCGCCGGCAGGCCGGCTGGCGGATCTTCGGCGCCAAGCCGGGTGCCTACGGCGCCGGCGTGCAGGGCGCAATCGAAGAGCGGCTGTGGGAGACCCGCGCCGACCTTGCCGAGGTCTACCTGAACTGGGGCGGCTACGCCTACGGTGCCGCCGACGACGGCACGCCGGCGCGGGAACGCTTCGCCCAGCGCCTGGAACGCCTGCAGGCGGTGCTGCACAACCAGGACAACCGCGAGCACGACCTGCTCGATTCCAACGACTACTACCAGTTCCAGGGCGGCATGCTGGCGGCGGTGGAAACCCTGCGCGGCGCGCCGGTGGCCAGTTACCACGGCGACCACAGCCAGCCGGACAACCCGCGCATCCGCACGCTCAAGGAAGAACTCAACCGGGTGGTGCGGGCGCGGGCGGTGAATCCGAAGTGGATCGCCGGGATGAAGCGCCACGGCTACAAGGGCGCCTTCGAACTGGCGGCGACGGTGGACTACCTGTGCGCCTTCGATGCCACCAGCGAGCTGATCGACGACCACCAGTACGCGCTGCTGGCCGACGCCTACCTGCTCGACGCGGAGACCCGCGAGTTCGTCCGCCAGCACAATCCGCAGGCCCTGCGCGACATGGCCGAGCGCCTGGTGGAGGCGCAGCGGCGCGGGCTCTGGCAGGAGCCGGGGGCCTATCGCGAGGCCCTGGAGAACCTGCTGCTGGACGTCGAAGAGGAATAGCGGAGCGGCATGGCCGCTCCCACCGCTTTCAGCGCCGCTCGGCGAGCCGCCGGGCGGCGTCGCGGAGAATCCGCTCGGTGCCTTCCCAGCCGAGGCAGCCGTCGGTGATCGAGACGCCGTAGCGCAGTTCGCCGCCGAGCGCCTGGCAACCGTCGAACAGGTGGCTTTCCAGCATTACCCCGACCAGGTCGCTGGCACCGGCCAGGCGCTGGTCCAGCACGCTGGCGAGGACGCCGGGCTGGTTCAGCGGGTTCTTGCCGCTGTTGGCGTGACTGCAATCGACCATCATCCGCGTGGCGATGCCCTGGCTTTCCAGGGCCTGGCGCACGGCCTGCACCTGCTCGGGGCCGTAGTTCGAACCGTGGCGGCCGCCGCGCAGCACCACATGGGTGTCCGGATTGCCGCGGGTCTCGATCAGCGCCGGGTGACCGTGCGGGTCGAGGCCGAAATGGCGGTGGCCGTGGGCCGCCGAACGGATCGCGTCGCAGGCGATGCCGACGCCGCCGTCGGTGCCGTTCTTGAAGCCCACCGGCAGGCCGAGGCCGCTGACCAGCTCGCGGTGGATCTGCGATTCGCTGGTGCGCGCGCCGATCGCCGCCCAGCTCAGCAGGTCGTCGAAGTAGCCGGCGGCCAGAGGTTGCAGGAGTTCGGTGGCCAGCGGCAGGCCGAGGCGCAGCATGTCCAGCATCAGTTGCCGGGACAGCGCCAGGCCGGCGGCCATGTCGTCGCTGCCATCCAGGTGCGGGTCGTAGGCGAGGCCCTTCCAGCCCACCGTGGTGCGTGGCTTTTCCACGTAGGCGCGCATCACCAGGAGCAACTGGCCGTCGAGTTCGTCGCTCAGCGCCGCGAGGCGTTCGGCGTATTCGAGGGCGGAGCGGGGATCGTGGATCGAACAGGGTCCGACTACCACCAGCAGGCGCGGGTCGTCGCCGTCGAGGATGGCGCGGATGGCGTCGCGGCTGGCGGCGACCTGGCTGGCCAGCTCCAGCGGCAACGGCTGGCGGGCCTTGAGTTCGAGCGGGCTGGGCAGGCGTTCCAGGGCGGTACGGGCGGTGGCGCTGGGCAGGGCGACGGCCTGGACGTTCGGCGAAAGGGTGGTCAGTGCGGATACGGATGAGTTCATGGTCTGGCTTCCTGGGCTGGCGGCGGGCATCCCGCGCGCGTCGTGCCCTATCGAGGTGTTCGGCAATGTCGTGGGTTGGCGAGCGGCTGGCGGCCGTCGCTAAATCGCCAGGTGTTGAGCGGGTAGCCAGTGCGGTAGCGGTATGCGGTCATGATCGATGTCCTGTGCGTTGGTCTGTGGTTGTGGCCTTGTGGGCCGGAAAAACGGGCCGGAAAAACAAAACCCCCGGTCGGGGAGCCGACCGGGGGTTTGCGTGTGCAGGGTAGGCGTCCCGTATACCGTGGGCGCCGTTGGGGTATCAGGCGCCGGAGTGGCTAAACCAATACCCGAAGAAATACGCGGCACGGGGTGCCTGCGGCGCACGCGCGCGCAACGACAAGCCAGGGCGCGAGGCACTGGAATGCAGGTGCGGATGGCGGGTGTGCGGCATGGGTTTCTCCCGTGAACGAGTCCCGAGCTTACTGCAAGCGAGGCGGCCGGTTCAACGACTGTTTCACGGTTCGATACCGGCGCCGCCGGCCTGATAGACTTGGCGGTCCGTATTTCCGTCCGTCCGCCGCAGGAATCCCCATGAGCGCTACCGTGCATTACCCCCTGTCCGCCGTGGTCGCCGCCGACGAACTGAAGCTGGCGCTGTGCCTGGCCGCGGTCGATCCGGCGATCGGCGGGGTACTGATCGAGGGGCCGCGCGGAATGGCCAAGTCGACCCTGGCGCGGGGCGTCGCCGAACTGCTGCCGGCGGGCGAGTTCGTTACCCTGCCGCTGGGCGCCAGCGAGGAGCGCATCGTCGGCAGCCTCGACCTGGACGCCGCCCTCGGCGAAGGTCGCGCGCGGTTTTCCCCGGGCGTGCTGGCCAAGGCCGACGGCGGCGTGCTCTACGTCGACGAAGTGAACCTGCTGCCGGACCACCTGGTGGATTTGTTGCTCGACGTCGCCGCCAGCGGCGTCAACCTGGTCGAGCGCGATGGCATTTCCCACCGGCATCCGGCGCGTTTCGTGCTGATCGGCACGATGAACCCGGAAGAGGGCGAACTGCGCCCGCAACTGCTCGACCGTTTCGGCCTCAACGTGCGCCTCGATACCCAGCCGCCGCCGGCCGAGCGGGCAGAGATCATCCGTCGCCGGCTGGCCTTCGATGCCGACCCGCAGGCCTTCGTCGAACGCTGGGAAGGCCAGCAGGACACCCTGCGCCGCCGTTGCGCCGAGGCGCGCCGGCGGCTGGCGCGGATTCCCCTGGACGATGCGGCGCTGGACAGCATCGCTCGACGCTGCTTCGAGGCGGCTGTCGATGGCCTGCGCGCCGACCTGGTCTGGCTGCGCGCGGCGCGCGCCCATGCAGCCTGGCGCGGCGGCGAGCGGATCGAGGCGGAGGACATCGATGCGGTGGAACATTTCGCCCTGCTGCATCGCCGTCGCCAGTCGAACCCGCCACCATCGGCGGCCAATCCACCGCCACCGCCCGCGGCGGCCCCTGTCGCGCTCCCGGAGCGCACCGGCAACGGCGAAGGGCAGTGGGGCGAATTGCCGGCTCGGCCGGTGGCCATGGGGACCGCCCGCGAGCTGCCGCGCTGGCCAAAAAAGCCCTGAGCATCCGCCCGCGCTCGGTCATGGGTGCGGATGCCAGGAGCAGACCCGGAGCCCTGCGCGGCGGACTTGGCGGCGCCCTGAGCCAGGGTGCGGAGGGCGCCATCCAATGGTTGCCGACCCTGCTGCGCGGACGTCCCCGACAGCGCCGCGACCTGCTTCGCCAGCCGCGCAGCCGGCGCCCGGGCGAACTCTGGCTGGTGATCGTCGATGCCTCCGCCAGCACCCGCCGGTACGGCGCCCTGGCCCAGGCCAAGGGAGTGTTGGCGACGCTGTTCGAGGAGGCTTATCGGCAGCGCATCCGCCTGGCCGTGCTGCATGCCACCGGGCAGCAGGCGCAATGGCTCTGGCAGGGGCAGAAGGCCTCGCGGGAGTTGCAGGACTGGCTGCGCCAGCTGGGCGCCGGCGGCGGTACGCCGCTGCTCGACGCCCTGCACCAGGCCGCTGGCTGGCTGGCGCGCCGACAGCGGCAGAAACCCGCCGAGCATCAGCGTCTGCTGGTGCTTACCGACGGCCGTCTGCGCGACTGGCCGGCGCTGCCGGAGGCTGCCTGCCCGAGCCTGCTGGTCGACCTCGAAAGCGGCCCGTTGCGCCTGGGCAAGGCCGAGCGCCTGGCCCGGGAATTGGGGGCCGAGTATCGGCATATCAGTGAATTGAACGAAGTCTGAGGGCGTTTCAGCGAGTCCTGCGGCTTTTTCGGTCAAATTGTATTTCGACTGTAATTCAATAAATATTATGCGCGTAATATCTTCCTGCGATCCAGCCAATCCATCTCACGGAGATATCCTCATGTCGCCGATTTCAGTCGTTATCGCCGGTTACGCCCGTTCGCCGTTCCACTTCGCCAGGAAAGGCGCGCTGGTCGATATCCGCCCGGATGACCTGGCCGCCGCGGTGCTCAAGGGCCTGGTGGAGAAACTCGATCTCGACCCTGCGCTGCTGGAGGACGTGGTCATGGGCTGCGCCTATCCGGAGGCGGAACAGGGCATGAACATCGCGCGCATCGCCAGTTTCCGTGCCGGCTTCCCGCAGAGCCTCGGCGGTGCGACCCTCAACCGTTTCTGCGGTTCGTCCATGAGCGCCGTCCACTACGCCGCCGGGCAAGTCCTGCTGGGCGCCGGAGAAGCCTTCATCGCCGCCGGGGTAGAGTCGATGACCCGGGTGCCGATGGGCGGCTTCAACCTGTCGCCCAATCCCGCGTTGCTGCAGGACTATCCGGCGGTATACATGAGCATGGGGCAGACCGCCGAGAATGTCGCCGAGCGCTACGCCGTCAGCCGCGTCGAGCAGGAAGAGATGGCCGTACGCTCCCACGCCAAGGCAGTCGCCGCGCGCGAGGCCGGCTTGCTGCGCGAGGAGATCGTCGCCATCGACACCCCCGCCGGCCGGGTCGCCGAGGATGGCTGCATCCGCCCGGGCACCAACCTGGAGAGCCTGGCCCAGTTGAAGCCGGCGTTCGGCGGCAGCGTCACCGCCGCCACCTCGTCGCCGCTCACCGATGGCAGCGCCGCGCTGCTGGTCTGTAGCGAGGACTTCGCGCGCCGCCACGGGCTGGCGATCCTGGCGCGGATCAAGGCGGTGGCGGTGGCCGGTTGTGCGCCGGAGATCATGGGCATGGGGCCGGTGCAGGCGACGCGCAAGGTTCTGCAACGGGCCGGGCTGGGCATCGCCGACATCGACCTGGTGGAGATCAACGAGGCCTTCGCCAGCCAATCCATCGCCTGCATCCGCGAACTGGGGCTGGACATGGACAGGATCAACCTGGATGGCGGCGCCCTGGCCATCGGTCATCCGCTGGGCGCCACCGGCGCGCGGATCACCGGCAAGGCCGCTGCGTTGCTGCGGCGCACCGGCGGGAGCTATGCCATCGCCACCCAGTGCATCGCCGGCGGCCAGGGCGTGGCGACCTTGCTGGAAGCGGTCGAGTGATCGCGCGCCGATGAAAAAAGGCCCGGTGGATGAGCCGGGCCTGGATGGGGAACCTGCGCCGGCGGCCCGGCGCAGGGTAGTCGCGGTTACTTGATGAAGTCGTGACCCCAGCGTTCGATCTGGCTGGCGCTCTTCTGCATCTGCAGCGACCGCGATTGTACTTTCTGGCCGGCGGCGGCGATCTCGTCGTCGACCACCTTGGTCGACAGCGACAGCCAACTGGTCACGAAGGCCATGGCGTCGCTGTGGATCTCCAGGGCGTCCTGGTTGATGTTGGCGATGCCGTCGCACTTGCTGTGGTAGCACTCGTCGTAGGCCTTGCCGGCGGTGCCGCCGTACTTCTGCGCCTGCTCTTCGGTCTTCAGGCCCTCGGCGCCGGTGAACAGGCCGCCGAAGGCGATGCCGCTGTTGAAGAACTCGGCGTAGTCGGAGCGGAAGTCGATCTCGGTGCCTTCCGATTGCTGGCCGCGCAGGCGGAAGTAGGCTTCGAACAGGCGCTCGATGGCGGCCGAGCCGGGCGGACCCTGGAGGCCGAAGTCGGAACCGTCGCCGTCATAGATGAAGTTGCCGAAGTTCGGCGAGCCGATCATGTCGAAGTTCAGGTAGGCCTTGATCTTCTTCTTCTCTTCCGGGGCGAGGTTCTGCACGTAGTGGGTCGAGCCCACCAGGCCGGCTTCCTCGGCGCCCCACCAGGCGAAGCGCACCTTGTTGACCGGCAGCGCCTTGGCCAGCAGCACGGCCATCTCCAGTTGGGCGGCGCTGCCCGAACCGTTGTCGTTGATACCGGGGCCTTCGAACACCGAGTCGAGGTGCGCGCCGACCATCACCACGTTGTTCGGGTTGCCGCGACGGGTCTCGGCGACCACGTTGTAGGTCTCGGTCTTCTTGCGTACCACGTCGACCACCAGGTGCAACTGCAGGTCCGGGGTCTGCGACCAGGCCACGCCGTTGTCGTAGGTGGCGAAGATCACCGGGATGCCGCCCTCGTAGGACTCGCCCACGGTGACGTTCTCCAGGCCCTTGCGGTCGTCGGTGTTGCCCTGGTTGAAGATGATCACCCCGGCGGCGCCGGCGGCCGCGGCGTTCTCGGCCTTCTGCTCGAAGTTGCAGGTGCCGCGCTGGATCAGCGCGATCGAGCCGGCCGGGAAGTTGGCGAAGTCTTCCGCCTCGCAACCGCTAGTGGAGGTGTTGCCGGCGCCGAGGGACAGGTCCACCGGGACCACCTTGGCGGTGACGTCGCCTGCCTCGGTCTGCGACAGGTAGGTGAAGTCCTTCTCCCATTCGTAGGTGACCGGCTGCGGCACGGTGGCGCTCAGGCTACCCGGGCCTTTCGGGTAGTAGGCGGTGAACGGGAAGGGCTGCACGCTGACCTTGTAGCCGGCTTTCTGCAGGGTCTGCTTCACGTAGTCGACGGAGGCCTGGTAGCCCGGCGTGGCGGCGGCGCGGTTGCCGTCGTTGAGACTGGCGATGTCCTCCAGCTTCTGCAGGCGCTTGACCACGTTGCTGGCTTGCAGGCAGCGCGGCAGGCCAAGCGGGGTGCTGACCAGCAACGGCGATTTGCAGATCGACGGGTTGGGTTTGCCGGGCGTCCAGAACTCGGTGAACTGTTGCGCTTCCGAAGGTGCCGCCAGGGATGCGGCGGAAACCGAGAGGGCGAGGGCGCCGAGTGCGTATCTGAGATTGTTCTTGTTGCTCATGAGACTCCGTTCCTTGTGAGGCGATGATCGATAAGCCGTTGATGGCATGGCGCTATTGCCCGAAATGCCGCCTCGGGCACGGCCTGACTGCCAGACTAGGAGCGCTTTCCGGGCTGTCCTGGCGTAATTCCTGAAATGTGAATTTCATCAACTTTTTGTGGAAGAATTGCTGATAGCTCGCTGGCGGGATGGAGGGCGGCTTTCTATCGTTAATGCCCTTCGGCGCGGGCCCATGGCCGTTGGTCGGGGCTGGGAGGATGGTGCAGCAGGAAGGAAACCGTCTGGCGCGCGGATAAGCGCGCGAGCGGAAGTGGCTGGCACCAGCGCTGTCACAGATTTGTCGGAAATTTTGTATACATTTGTCTGGATATTTTCGGATCGAATTGTCTACAGTGTGCGCACAACAATAAAAGCGAGAACAGCGCACCATGAAAACGACGTCCTCCGGAACCCCACCCGTTCCACGGCCTGAAGACGAGAACCTCGGTGTCGGCGCCAACATGGCCTACGGCCTGCAACATGTGCTGACCATGTATGGCGGTATCGTCGCGGTCCCCCTGATCCTCGGCCAGGCCGCCGGCCTCGCGCCCGGCGACATCGGCCTGCTGATTGCCGCTTCGCTGTTCGCCGGCGGCCTGGCGACCCTGTTGCAAACCCTCGGCGCTCCGTTCTTCGGCTGTCAGTTGCCGTTGGTCCAGGGGGTGTCCTTCGCTGGCGTGGCGACCATGGTGGCGATCATCGGCAGCGGTGGCAGCGGCGGCATTCCCGCAGTGCTCGGCGCGGTGATGGCGGCCTCGCTGATCGGGTTGCTGATCACGCCGATCTTCTCGCGCATCACCAAATTCTTCCCGCCGCTGGTGACCGGCATCGTCATCACCACCATCGGCCTGACCCTGATGCCGGTCGCCGCGCGCTGGGCGATGGGCGGCAACAGCCACGCGCCGGACTTCGGCAGCATGGCCAACATCGGCCTGGCGGCGATCACCCTGGTCATCGTGCTGCTGCTGAGCAAGCTCGGCAGCGCCTCGATCTCGCGCCTGTCGATCCTCCTGGCGATGGTCATCGGCACCGTCATCGCGGTGTTCCTCGGCATGGCCGACTTCTCCAAGGTCACCGAAGGCCCGCTGGTGGCGTTTCCCACGCCGTTCCACTTCGGCATGCCAACCTTCCAGGTCGCCGCGATCATCTCGATGTGCATCGTGATCATGGTGACCCTGGTGGAAACCTCGGCGGACATCCTCGCGGTAGGCGAGATCATCGACACCAAGGTCGACTCGCGGCGCCTGGGCAACGGCCTGCGCGCGGACATGTTCTCCAGCATGCTGGCGCCGATCTTCGGCTCCTTCACCCAGAGCGCCTTCGCCCAGAACGTCGGTCTGGTGGCGGTGACCGGGATCAAGAGCCGCTACGTGGTCGCCACCGGTGGGTTGTTCCTGGTGATCCTCGGCCTGCTGCCGGTGATGGGCCGGGTGATCGCCGCGGTGCCCACCGCCGTGCTCGGCGGCGCCGGCATCGTGTTGTTCGGCACGGTCGCCGCCAGCGGCATCCGCACCCTGTCGAAGGTGGACTACCGCAACAACATGAACCTGATCATCGTCGCCACTTCGATCGGCTTCGGTATGATCCCGATCGCCGCGCCGACCTTCTACGATCACTTCCCCAGTTGGTTCGCCACCATCTTCCATTCCGGCATCAGTTCCTCGGCGATCATGGCGATCCTGCTCAACCTGGCGTTCAACCACTTCACCGCCGGCAACTCCGACCAGCAGTCGGTGTTCGTCGCCGCCAGCGAGCGGACCCTGCGCTACCAGGACATCGCCGCCCTGCACGAAGGCGACTATTTCCTCGACGGCAAGCTGTACGACGCCCAGGGCAACGAAGTGCCGCTGGCCGGCGACGACAGCCATGGCGCGCCGCCGCGACGGCGCAGCGAAACCGCTGAAGCCGGCAGCGCCTGAGCCGCGCCGCGATGAACGACGGCCCTCCTTGCGAGGGCCGTTTTCGTTGTGCGCTTCAGAACAGCGCCTTGCCGCGGTCCAGGCGCTGGTCCACCAGCCATTTGCCGTGGGCGATGGAGGCGCGCTGGGCGTTTTCCAGGTCGGCGAGGAAGGCGAAGCGCACGGGCAGGGCGATGCGCTTGCTGGTGTGGCCTTCGGGATCGGTGATGTGGCAGCCGGCGGCCCAGGGCGTGGGAATGCCCGGATGCTCGACGACGTCGGCGGTGATGGTGTAGCTGCGGTGCTGGCAGTGCAGGCTGGCCATGGCATGCTCCTCTCTGTCGGAGGCCGACCCGGCTACCTGCGCGACGCCTGTGGTTGCCACGGAGGAGCCTCGGGGCGGCGAGGTTTTCCCTGCGTGTCCCTACCTCTATAGCAGATCGTCGCCGATCCGCCGCGAGAGCCGACGAAGGGCCCCGCTCAGCGGCGCTGGCGACGGCCGAGCATGCGCTCCAGGGTGCCGTCGCGGCGGACCCACTGGTGATAGCCGGCGGCGAGCGCATGGAGCAGCACCACCGAGGTGCTCAGCCACAGGCCGACCATGCGGTGAACGGCGTCGAAGGGCTTCTCGAATGCCTCCCAGCTCAGGTTCCAGGTTTGCGAAATCCAGGCGAACAGCGCGGTGTCCTTGAAGCTGGGTACCACGAACAGGCCGAAGTCGGTGGGCAGGCGGGTGCCGACGTAGCCGGTGAGCGGCATCACCAGCATCAAGGCATACAGCGACAGGTGCGCGTAGTGCGCCAGGCAGTGCTCCAGCGGCGTCCCGGGGACCGCTGGCAGGCGCGGCCCGCGCAGCCGCGAGACGATCCGAGGGATCAGCAGCAGGCCGACCAGCAGGCCCAGCACCCAGTGCAGGTTGAGTACCGGCAGGCGCTGTGGGTGGTCGTGGCCGAGCACCCAGATGACGAAATAGGCCAGCACGATCGCGCCGATGAAACAGAACGCCATGCTCCAGTGCAGCAGGCGGGTGGACAGGCTGTAGACGGTCGCTGGATGCGTCACGGGAATGCCTCGCAGAGAGTGAAGGCGTGCAATCTATGAAACGTCCGGAGAGCGATCAAACGTATTTATGGATAATCGATAACGGAAAACTTAATCGAAACTTTCAAATGTGACGTTATTGCACCGAAACAGTGCTGCGAGTCGCTTTTTTCCGAAACGGAAGCTACTTGGCGGAATAATTCCGGGTCGGGATCATTGTAAGTTGGTTTTTCCTTCGCCCCGGCACTCGCGCCACGCCGGCAGAGCCTGGGGCGGGGCGCGGCTGACCCCCAAGCATTATCGGGAAATATATTCCGTTGTCTTTCCGCTGACGTTTTGCCGACAGCAAGCTGACACAGATGTAATTGAACTCGATCGCTTCGTTTCTATAGTCTTCGAACACTTCGCCGTGCACTTTCAAGGACGGCAAGTGCATATCCTGCGTCTTTTCCGCCATGACGATTCTCGAGGTGAGAGCATGAGTAGTGAGCACGATGGCAAGGACCAGGACGACCTGTTCTCCCCGTTGCCTTACCTGCTGGTTTCCGGCGCTGTCGTGCTCATGACCCTGCTGCTGCGCTGCCTGTTCTGCCCGGGCGAGCAGTTCTGATCGCCCGGACCGGGACGACTCAGCGACCGCGGCTGAGGAAGTCGATCACCAGGCGATTCATCGGCGCGGCGCACTCTTCCGGCAGCCAGTGGCCGCAGCCGGGCAGGACATGGCCTTCGACGTCGTCCGCATAGGCTTTCATCTGCTCCAGCTGGAACGTGCCCATGCCGCCGTGGCCGCCGCCGGCGAGGGTCATGGTTGGCATCTGCAGGCGGGTCTTCGCCAGTTCGGCGTTCTGCCGCACGCTCTCGTTCAACGCGCGGTAGTACTCGAACGAGGCGTTCAGGCTGTGCGGCTTGGCGTACGACCTGGCGTACAGATCCAGCAGGCGCTCGCTGAACACCTCGGTGTTGCTGGCATGGGACTTGATGAAGTGCTCGAGGAAGAAGCGTTCCTTGCCGGCGATCAGGGTTTCCGCCAGGCGGTCGTCGGCGGCGAAGAAACTGAAGTGCCAGACCAGCGACTCGCCCTGGGCGGTGAAGGCCGGGAAGCGGTAGATCCGCGCGTCCGGGATCGGCGCTTCCATGTACACCAGGCGGGCGATGTCGGCCTGGTTCTTCACCACCATCGGGTAGGTGTTCCAGATACCGATGTCGTGGGCCACCAGGTCGAACGGGCGATCCGGGCTGAATTGCCGGGCCAGCTTGTGCAGGTAGACGGCGACCTGTTCGCCGCTATAGCCGGTCTTCGGCGGCTCGGACTGGCCGAGGCCGGGCAGGTCCGGCGCGATCACGGTGAAGCGCTTGGCCAGTTCCGGCATCAGTTGGTGCCATTCGTACCAGGTCTGGCCGAAACCGTGCACCAGCATCACCAGCGGCCCCTGGCCGCCTTTCACGTAGTGCAGCTTCACGCCGTCGACTTCCCGGTAGGCGCTTTCGAAGCCATTCGGGACGGGGAATTCCTCGGCGGCGAAGCCGCCCAGGGAGAAGGTCAGGGCGATGCCGGCCAGGAGGCCGCGGCAGAGTCTATCGAGGATCATGGTTGTGCTTCCTTGGTGGGCTCAGTGAGGGATTTGGCCGCCGAGGGACGGCTCGGTGGCAGCTTGGCGTGGCGCCAGCATCAGCAGCAGGGCCACGGCCATCGCCGCCAGGCAGACCAGCGCGCCGACCTCGCCGAGCGGCGCCAGGCCGCTGCCGTCGATCACCCAGCTGCCGGCGAGGGCGCCGATGCCGATCCCGGCGTTGCAGGCGGAGATGTTCAGCGAGGCGGCGAACGCCGGGGCCCGCGGCGCGGACTTCATCACCCGCACCTGGCCGACGATGAACAGTGCTGCCTGGGCCACGCCCCAGATCGCCAGGGTGGCGGCGAGCAGCCAGGCGTTGCCGAGGGTCGGCACCAGGGCGAGCATGCCCAGCGCCATCAGCAGGACGAACAGCAGGGTTGCGCCCAGCGGGCTGCGATCCACCAGGCGCCCGCCGAGCCAGTTGCCGAGCAGGCCTACCGCGCCGAAGCCCATCAGCGTCCAGCCGACCAGCGAACCGCTGAAGCCGGCCAGGCGCTGGAGGATGTCGGCCAGGTAGGTGTAGGGGGTGAACATGCCGGTGAAGACCAGCAGCGACAGCAACAGGTGGCCGAGCACCAGCGGTTGGCGCAACACGCTCGCCTGGCTGCGCAGCGAGATACCCGGCCGTCCGGGAATGCGCGGCAGCCAGGCGGCCAGCAGCAGCGCCTTGGCCAGGGCCAGCGCGGCGAGTGCGGCGAATGCCAGGCGCCAACCCCAGGCGTCGGCGATCAGCGTGCCGATGGGAATGCCAAGCACGGTGGCGGCGACGATGCCGAAGAACACCAGCGCCACGGCGCGCCCTTCGCGCGAGGGGCCGGCCAGGTGCGCGGCGGTTTCGCTGGCCATGGCCCAGAACACCGGGAGCGCCAGGGCCGGGACGAAGCGCGCCACGGCCATCGTCCAGATATCGCCGGCCACGGCGGCCAGCGCATTGGCCGCGGCGAACAGCAGCAGGCAGGCGACGAACAGCCGCTTGCGTTCGACGCCCGCCAGCGCGGCGGTGAGGAACGGACCGAAGGCGGCGACGCTGAAGGCGAACAGGCTGACCAGCAGGCCGGCCTGGGCGACGCTGACCTGGAGGTCTGCGGCAAGTGCCGGGAGCAGGCCGACGATGACGAACTCGGTGGTCAGGATGGTGAAGCCGGCGGCGGCCAGCAGGAGGATCGGCAATAGCACGGCAAGACTCCTCCGCGAGCGCAGCCGTGGCCGCGCCCGGGAACGATGCATGGGAGGGAAGGGAATCAGGCCGTAGCGGACTGGCCGAG
This sequence comes from Pseudomonas sp. HMSC065H01, assembly GCF_001815235.1. Taxonomy (NCBI): domain Bacteria; kingdom Pseudomonadati; phylum Pseudomonadota; class Gammaproteobacteria; order Pseudomonadales; family Pseudomonadaceae; genus Pseudomonas; species Pseudomonas sp. HMSC065H01. The sequence goes on from NZ_KV819862.1 coordinate 187,487, forward strand.
GGTCGGGTAATCGGTGTAGCCGGCAGCGTCGCCACCGTAGAACCGCGCCTGGTTGGCCTCGGCCAGCGGCGCGCCGAGACGGATCCGCTCGACCAGGTCGGGGTTGGCGATGAACGGCCGGCCGATCGCCACCGCGTCGGCCAGTCCGGCCTGGAGTATCGCTTCGGCGCGCTCGGCGTCGTAGTTGCCGCAGACGATCAGCGGCGCGCGGAAGCGTTCGCGCAGGCGCTCGCGGAAGCCTTGCGGGTAGGCCGGGCCGCCGCTCCATTCCCACTCGGCCAGGTGCAGGTAGGCGATGCCGCGTCGCTGCAGGGCTTCGGCAAGGTAAAGGGTCATCGCTTCCGGCTCGTCGTCGTGCATGTCGTTGATCGTGCCCCAGGGCGACAGGCGCAGGCCGACGCGCTCGGCACCGACCGCGGCGACCAGCGCGTCGACGATCTCCAGCAGGAACCGCGCGCGGTTCTCCAGGCTACCGCCATAGGCATCGCTGCGCCGGTTGCTGGCGCTGGCGAGGAACTGGTCGATCAGGTAGCCATTGGCGCCATGCAGCTCGACCAGGTCGAAGCCGGCGTCGAGCGCGTTGCGCGCGGCGCGGACGAATTCGTCGCGGACCCGGCGGATGTCTTCCAGGGTCATTTCCCGCGGCGCGTCGGCCGGCGCCATGGATCCGCCGCCCTGGCCATCGGCGATGAACACCTGGGCCTTGGCCTGGATCGGCGAGGGCGCGATCGGCGCCTCGCCGCCGGCCTGCAGCGAGCGATGCGACATGCGCCCGACATGCCAGAGCTGCGCGGCGATCAGTCCGCCGGCGGCGTGCACCGCCTCGGTGACCTGGCGCCAGCCGGCCAGTTGCGCCTCGCTGTAGATACCGGGGGTGTAGGCGTAGCCCTGGCCGAGGCGGGAAATCTGCGTGCCCTCGCTGACGATCAGCCCGGCGCCGGCGCGCTGCGCATAGTAGAGAGCGTTCAGGGCGGTCGGCACGTCGCCCGGCTGTTGCGCCCGGGAGCGGGTCATCGGCGCCATGACGATGCGGTTGCGCAAGGCCAGGTTGCCTACGGCGAGCGGGGAGAGGAGCAGGTTGGACATGGTCTTTTCCTTTCGAAGGCGGCAGGGAGATGGCTTGAATATCTGTATCGGTCGCTAAATAATATGGCGATGGCAACGCTCGTCAAGTAAATTTATAGTGATCGATACAAATAATGGAGGTCAGGATGGCAACGCGAGGCAGGCCACGGGCATTCGACAGGGACACCGCCCTGCAGCGAGCCATGGACGTGTTCTGGGTGCGTGGCTACGAAGGCGCTTCGCTGGCGGCCCTGACCGAGGCGATGGAAATCAGGCCGCCCAGCCTGTACGCCGCCTTCGGTAGCAAGGAAGGGCTGTTCCGCGAAGCCCTGGCCCACTATCTCGGCCAGCACGGCCGCTATCGCCGGGATGTCCTCGATGGCGCGCCGAGCGCCCGCGAGGGCGTGGCCGAGCTGCTCCGCGAGACCGTCGCGCGCTTCTGTTCCGACGAGTTCCCGCGCGGTTGCCTGGTGGTGCTCGCGGCGCTGACCGGAACCCCGGAAAGCGAGGCGGTGCGGGACGCGTTGAGCGCCGAGCGCGGCGAGTCGATCCGCCTGTTCCGTGAGCGCATGCGGCGCGGCATCGCTGACGGCGACCTGGCGGCGGACACCGACGTGGAGGAGTTGGCGACCTTCTATGCCACCGTGCTGTTCGGCCTCAGCGTGCAGGCCAAGGACCGGGTGCCTTGCGAGCGCCTGCTGGCGGTGGTCGAACGGGCGCTGCGCGCCTGGCCCTGAGCGGGCCGCATCAGGCCGCCGCGCTGCGGCGCAGCCATTCCAGCAGCAGCGTGGCAGGCTCTCCGGCCTGCAACGGTCGCGGGGTCAGCAGGTGATAGCTGCTGCCGTCGGCGAGGAATCCCAGCGGCGCCGCCAGCAGGCCGGCGGACAGATCGTCGCGCACCAGTTGCCAGGGGCCGATGGCTACGCCGAGTCCGGCGCCGGCCGCCTGCAGGCTCAGGTAGAAGTGCTCGAAGCGCTGCCCTTCGGTCGTCGCCGGCGCCTGTCCGGCGAGACGGGTCCAGGTGTTCCAGGCTTGCGGGCGGGTCGCCGTGTGCAGGCGCGGTGCGACGGCGCGAAGCCCGGGCGGGCCTGCATCGAGGTGGAAATGCCGTTCGACGTCGCTCGCCCGGCAGACCGGGCCGACCTGCTCGTCGAACAGCCAGTGGGCATGGCTGCCGGGCGGCCAGGGGAAGTCGTTGCGGCGGATCGCCAGGTCGATGCCGCGGCCGAAGGCGAACGGCCCGCCGCCGGCGACCAGCTGGATCGACAGTCGTGGCTGTTCCTGCATGAATCCGGCGATCCGCGGGATCAGCCAGCGCATCAGCAAGGTCGGTTCGCAGGACAGCACCAGCGCGGTGGGGCTGGCCTCCGCGCGCAGGGTCTCGCCGGTGCGCTCGATCAGGTCGAGGGCCGGGCCGGTGCCGGCGAGCAGGCGCCTGCCGGCCTCGCTGAGGAAAACCCGCTGGCCGCGGCGTTCGAAGAGCGCACAACCGAGTTCCTCCTCCAGGGTCCGCACGGCGCGGCTGATGGCACCGTGGGTCAGGCACAGGGCCTCGGCGGCACGGGAAAAGTTCTCCAGGCGGGCGGCGGCCTCGAAGCAGCGCAGGGCGTTCAGCGAGGGCAGGCGACGGCGCCTGAATGGTGAGTTTTCCTCACCATGATTGTCAGTATTCATCGTTCTCGCTCGGCGCTGGAGACCGGTAGATTGTGTCGTCCATTCTACCTTGGAGCCTTCCAGGCATGACAGAGTTGCTAGCTTTCCTGACCATCACTGTGCTTGCGGTGATCAGCCCCGGCGCCGATTTCGCCATGGTCTCGCGCAACAGCCTGCTGTATTCCCGCCGCGCCGGCCTGCTCACCGCGCTGGGCATCGGCGCGGGGGTGACGGTACATGTCGGCTACAGCATCCTCGGCGTCGGCGTGCTGGTGCGCGAGTCGCTGGCGCTGTTCACCGCGCTGAAGCTGGCGGGCGCCGCCTACCTGGTGTTCCTCGGCCTGCGCATGCTGCTGGCGCGAGAGGACTCGGTGGCGGAGGAGGCGGCGGGCGGCGCCGGGGTTTCGTCCTGGGCGATGTTGCGCAGCGGCTTCCTGACCAATGCGCTCAATCCGAAGACCTGCCTGTTCGTGGTCAGCCTGTTCATGCAGGTGATCGATCCGCATACCGCGTTGCCGGCGCAACTGGGCTACGGGGCCTTCATCGCGCTCGCCCACGTGGCCTGGTTCGGCCTGGTCGCCTGCTTTCTCTCGAGCCCGGCGGTGCGCGGCCGGCTCCTGCGTTTCCGCCGGCGCATCGACCAGTTCTTCGGCGCCCTGCTGGTTGGTTTCGGCGTCCTGCTGGGGGCGAAAAGCCCATGAGCATGGACCACTGATGGCCGCTTGCCGCCTTTGAAGCGAGGCCGGCGGCTCCCTAGAATGCGCCGTTCATGCCGTCGCCAGTTGAGGGACGGTCCCAGGATCGCGGGACGCATGGGAGTTGCATGAAGAAGGGAGCGACGCTTTTCGCCGTCCTCTGGGCGGTACTCGGCCTGGGCCTGCTGGTCGGTTTGCCGGTGGCCATCCATTTCATTCTCGGCCAGTACGACGAGGCCGGGTTCAGCGGGCCGCAACTGGTCTTCGAGGAACAGGGCCATTCCTACCTGGCGTTCACCCTCGACGACTATCGCGCCAACGAAGTGGACAACGGCGTGGTACACGGCAGCAGCCGCAGCTATGCCCAGGTGGTCGACCTGGAGGACGGCAGCCTGCGCTGGAGCATGCGCCTGGATGCCGACAACGAGCGCGGCGACGACTGGGGTTCCGGCGAGCTGCTGGGCCAGTCGTCGCGCTACCTGTTCTTCCTGCGCAACGAACTCTACGTACTCGACCGGCGCGACGCCGCCCCTGCGCTGGCGTTCGACGAGCTGGAGCGGCGCACTGGCGGCCTGCCGTTGAAGTCGGCGCCCTGGGGGAAGGACGCCTATCGCTACGACGAAGGCCGGGGCGGATTGCTGATGCTCGCGCTGGACGGCCGCGTCTGGTTCCTCGACGGCGACAGCCTGGCCCTGCGCGAAGCTCCGGAAGTCGATGCCGCGCGGTATTTCCACGGCGACCCGCCGCCGCCGGCGAATGCCGGGATCGACTGGCAGGCGCCGGGCCTGACGCGCCTGCCCGACGGACGCCTGCTGATCCTCGCCAGCGATCACGAGGCCCGAGCGCTGGAGCGTGGCGAGGCGCTGCCGGCAGCGAACCAACGGGCGCGACGCCAGCGCCTGTCACTGGGCACCCTGGATTGGCGGTCGCCGGCGGAGAATCGACTGCGTCCGCTGCTCGACGCGGCCTTCCTGCAGGCTGGCCTGCTGCCCGATCCAGCCGCTGCCGAAGAGCCGCAGCGGCTGCTCGAGCGACCGTCCGAGCGGCAGCGCCAGCGTCCGTCGCTGCCGCCCGAGCCGCAGCCGCCGGAAGAGTTCGACGAGCGCGTGGAGCGTTTTCCCAGTACCCGTGCGTTCCTTGCGGCGCGTGACGCCTACCGCCAGGAACGGCGACGCTGGATTGCCGCGCACGATGCCTGGCGGGAACGGGTCGCCGACCTGGAGGCGGCGGCGGATGCCGAGTACCGTCGCCGGCGCGACGAGCAGACGCGCGAGGAGGCGTTGTACCGTCGCTATGCCTCGGCGCTGCCGGGCGGCGATTCCAGGTTGGCGCGCCGTCCCTGGCGAGTCGACGGCAACTGGCTGGTGCTGCACCGGCGCAGCCTGGCCGAGCGTAGCGAGCTGCTGCTCAGCTCGGTGTCTGCCGACGGCAGCTTGCTCTGGACCCTGGAGCTGCCCATCGAGCGTCCCGAGCGGCTGTTCCGCCTGGATGCCCACAACCTGCTTCTCAGCGGCCGTGGAGAGGAAGGCGGGCGGTTGGTGCGGGTCGATCTGCGCCGGGGTAGCGGCATCGTCCATCGCCTCGGGCGCGGCGGCGCGCCATTGCAGCGGGTCGAGTGGCCCGAAGGCCAACCGTGATCGCCTGCGCCCGGCCTGGGTGGCTGCCCAGCGGGGGGGGCGGGCGCCGATTCAGGGGTTCCTGAAGACGAATACGCCGCTGTCCACCAGGCGCGTCAGGCGGATGCGCAGCAGCAGGGTGCGGTGGGCTGCGAGGAAGCGCGGCACCTGCGCCAGCGGAATTGCCAGGCCTTCGCTGTCGCCGGGGCCCACCGCGGTATAGCCGACCGGCTGGCGCGGCGGATCGAACGGCGGCTGGGCCGACACGCTGAGCGACAGGGTGTCCACGGCGAAACCGGCGAGCAGGTCGTCGAGGGACTCGATCGACAGGTACAGCGAGCGGTAGGCGGGGTTGTCCTCGTAGGGATGGACGTCGGCGATGACCTGCTCGTAGAAGCGCTGTTCGAAACGCCGGTCGCTGTTCAGCTTGCGGAAGAACTGGATGAAGTAGTCGCGCACCTCCTGGTCGAGGTCGTCGCAGACGTGGCTGACCAGGTTCAGGTAGCGCGGCGAGCGGCGCTCGATGCCGGGGTCGAGCTGATCGATGCGGCGCTGCCAGGGGAAGCTTGCGCCGCTGCTCCGGTAATCGGCGTCCTCGACCTCCAGCGCGGCGCGGATCAGCTCCAGGGTATGCGGGTTCTTCGGTCCGCGGTCCTTCAGCGCCACGCTGGCGTGGTTCTCGCCGTCGACGATGGCGAAGGCGATCTCGCCGCGCGATTCTTCCAGGCGCCAGCCGGGCCTGGCGCGCTGGCGGACATCCAGTTCGAGGCTCAGGCGGCAGGCGTTGAGGTTCGCCGTGGCGATCCGCACCGTGCCGTCGCCGCCGGCTTCGTTGGCGATGGCTTCGACGCCGCTGTAGCCGACATTGCCCACCAGTACCGTGGCGAGCAGGCGGCCGGCGCCGTACCAGGCCTCGGCGCCGAACAGGTCGCGCTCGGCGAGTTGCCAGGAGTACGGCGAGCCCAGCTCCAGTCCCTTCAGCACCTGGGTGCCGGTCTGCCCGACGAAGCGGTTCCAGCCTTTCAGCACGCGACCGATGAAGGAGCGTCCCTTGTGCGCCAGCGGCGAGCCGAAGTTGGCCGGGGCGAGCATCAGGAAGCGCTTGACCGGCGCGCTGGCGGGGTCGAAGTGGCGGGTCAGCCAGTCGCGCAGCACCAGGGCGCCGGTACTGTGCACCACCACGTCCACCGTGCGCGGTGCCCGCGACAGTCCCTGGGCGGTCCAGGCGCGATCCAGGGCGGCGGCGAGGTCGGCGTAGGTGACGTCGTCCTGCAGGGAGATCCAGTCGGCGAGGCGGATCTGCGTCGGCGCGCTGCCGAACCAGGCTTCCAGCTGCTCGGCGAGGCGGCGGAACGACTTCGAATCGTCGCTCCAGCCGTGGACGATGACGATCGAACGGGGCATGTCCGGCATCCTCTGGGGCTGATCCGGGCGACTATAGAACATGCGCCGCGGCGACGCGCCCTGACCTGCGAAAACGTCTAGGATGCGGCGGTCGCCCCCGACTGCCGCCGGCGCGGCATCGCCAGCGCCTTGCTGCGGCAGGCGCGGGACGACTGTCGCGGCGACCGCCTGTTCACTTCCTGCAACCGCTCCAACCTGCCGATGCGGCGCCTGCTGGAGCGCGAGGGATTCCAGCCGAGCGGGGTGATCGACAACCTCGACGAAGGTGATCCGGAGCTGGTCTTCGTGCGTTTCCTCGCGCCGTCGCGCTGAGCCCCGGACTCATTTCAGGTTGCCGGCGAGGAACTGGCGCAGGCGCTCGCTGCGCGGCGCGCCGAACACCTGGTCCGGCGTCCCTTGCTCTTCGATCACGCCCTGGTGGAGGAAGATCACATGGCTGGAAACCTGGCGGGCGAAGGCCATCTCGTGGGTGACCAGGACCATGGTGCGACCTTCCTCGGCCAACTGCTGCATGACTTTCAGCACTTCGCCGACCAGTTCCGGATCGAGCGCCGAGGTCGGTTCGTCGAACAGCATCACCTGCGGCTCCATGGCCAGGGCGCGGGCGATCGCCACGCGCTGTTGCTGGCCGCCGGAGAGTTCGCAGGGATACTGCCGTTCGACCTTCTCCGCCAGGCCGACCTTGGCCAGGTAGTGGCGCGCGCGGGCCACGGCGTCGTCGCGGTTCATTCTCAGGACGTTGACCGGGCACTCGACCACGTTCTCCAGCACCGTCAGGTGGCTCCACAGGTTGAAATGCTGGAAGACCATCGCCAGCCGGCTGCGGATCTTCTGCAACTGCCGGGGATCGGCGGCGCGCAGCTCGCCCAGGGCGCCGGGACGGGTGCGCAGTTCCTCGTCGCCGACGCGGATGCGCCCGGCACAGGGCTTTTCCAGGAAGTTGACGCAGCGCAGGAAGGTGCTCTTGCCCGAGCCGGAGGAGCCGATGATGCTGATCACGTCTCCCTTGCCGGCCCTGAGCGAAACGCCCCTGAGCACCTCATGGCTGCCGTAGCGCTTGTGGATGTCTTCGACCTGCAGGCTGTACATGCGCGTGTCTCCGGGAGAGGTCAGTGGGTTTGCGGTCTGAGGTAGGCCAGCCAGCGCAGCTCGCCGCGGCGGAACAGCCAGATCAGCAGGAAGGCGGTGCCGGCGTAGAGCGCGCCGGCGATGCCGAAGGACAGGAACGGCGCATAGGTGGCGGAATTGACGTCGCGGGCCACCTTGAGCAGGTCCGGCACTGTGGCGGTGAACGCCACCGAGGTGGAATGCAGCATCAGGATCACTTCGTTGCTGAAGTACGGCAGTGCCCGGCGCAGCGCCGAGGGCAGGACGATGTGCCGGTAGAGGGTGAAGCCGCCCATGCCGTAGGCGCGCGCCGCTTCCACTTCGCCGTGGGGCGTGTTCCTGATCGCGCCGGCGAAGATTTCCGTCATGTAGGCGCAGGTGTTGAGGACGAAGGCCAGCACCGTGCAGTTGAAGCCGTCGCGGAAGAACGCGTTGAGAAAGTCCTGGGCGCGTATGGCATTCAGGCTGTAGACGCCGGTGTAGAAGAACAGCAACTGGATGTACAGCGGGGTGCCGCGGAACACGTAGGTGTAGAGCCAGACCGGGTAGCGCAGCAGCGGGTTGCCGCAGGTCCGCGCCACCGCCAGCGGGATGGCCAGCAGGAAGCCAAGCGCCACGGCGAGGATCAGCAGCCACAGGGTCATCGCCAGTCCGGTCAGTTGCAGGCCGTCGGTCCACAGGTAGGCCTGCCAGTATTCGTCGAGTACCGCGTTCATGGCAGCGGCCTCCTGACGCCCAGCGAGCTGCGCCGCTCCAGCCACAGCAGCGCGGCGTTGGAGATTGCGGTGATGGCCAGGTAGATCAGCCCGCAGACCAGGGTGAAGTGGAAGAACTGCAGGGTGCCCTTGCCGGCGTCCTGGGTGGCCTTGACCAGGTCGCCGAGACCGATGATCGAGACCAGCGCGGTGGACTTGACCAGCACCTGCCAGTTGTTGCCGATGCCCGGCAGGGCGTAGCGCAGCATCTGCGGCAGGAGTACCCGGCGGAACACTCGCCAGCGCCCCATGCCGTAGGCTTGCGCGGCTTCGACCTGGCCGGCCGGGACCGCCTGGAAGGCGCCGCGGAAGGTTTCCGTGAAGTAGGCGCCATAGATGAACGCCAGGGTGACGCAGCCGGCGGCGAACGGGTCGATGTCGACCTGGCCGATGCCGAGGGCGTCGGTGACGCGGTTGAGGAGGATCTGCAGGCTGAAGAACAGCAACAGCATGATGACCAGGTCGGGGACGCTGCGGATCAGCGTCGTATAGCCGCTGGCCAGGGCGCGCAGCGGGCGGTTGGCGGCGAGCTTGGCGCTGGCGCCGAGGAGGCCGATGAGCACGGCGCCGAGCAGGGAGCCCAGCGCCAGTTTCAGGGTCACCAGGGTGCCGGCGAGTATCTGCGGGCCGAAGCCGTCGAGGAACATTTCACTCTCCATTGCTTGTTGTTGTCGGTCGAGGTGAAAAGCGGCCGGACGCCGTTCAGGGCGTGCCGTAGAGGTCGAAATCGAAGTAGCGGGCGTTGATTCGCGCGTAGGTTCCGTTGGCGCGGATCGTCGCCAGCGCCTTGTTCAGGTCCTCGCGCAGCGCCACGTCCTCCTTGCGCAGGCCGATGCCGTCGCCGACCCCGAAGTAGCGAGGGTCGTCCAGCACCGCTCCGGCCAGTTCGAAATCCTTGCCGACCGGCTTGTCGAGGAAGCCGTAGCTGGCCTGCACCGCGCCTTGCAGCGAGGCGTCGAGGCGGCCCATGACGAGGTCGGCGTAGACCTGTTCCTGGTTCTGGTAGGAGACGACCCGCACCCCCTTGGCGGCCCATTCGGCCTTGGCGTAGGCCTCCTGGTTGGAGCCCTGGCCGACCCCCACGCGCTTGCCGCGCAGGCTCTCGGCGTCGGGCAGGAGCGCCGAGCCACGGCGTACCACCAGGCGGCTCGGCGCGTTGGAGACGCGGTCGGTGAAGGCGATGTGCTGTGCGCGTTTCGGCGTGATGGTCATCGACGAGACGATGGCGTCGATCTTGCGCGACAGCAGCGCCGGGATGATGCCGTCCCAGTTGCTTTCGACCCATTCGCAGCGGGCTCGCAGCTCCGCGCAGAGGGCTTCGCCGATCTCGATGCCGAAGCCTGCCAGGCGGCCGTCCGGCTGCTTGTATTCGAGCGGCGGGTAGGTCGGGTCGACGCCCAGGCGCAGGACCTTGCCGGTCCAGTCGGCGGCGCCGGCCGGTGCGGCGAGGAGGAGGGAGAGGGCGATGCTGCCGAGGGTTCTTGTCATTGTGGTTGTCCTCTGTCGATCCGCGCGCGCCAGGCCGCGCGCCCGTTGAAAACCCTGGCTCAGGCCAGGAAGCGCTCGGCCAGTCGCACCCAGTAGCTGGCGCCGACGGCCAGGCAGTCGTCGTTGAAGTCGTAGCCGGGGTTGTGCAACTGGCAGCCGCTCTCGCCCTGGCCATTGCCGATCACCAGGTAGCTGCCGGGACAGCGTTCGAGGATGAAGGCGAAATCCTCGCTGGCGGTGAACGGCCGCAGTCCGTCGATCAGGCATTCCTCGCCCAGCCAGTCGCGGGCCACCTCGCGGGCGAACGCGGTCTGCCCGGGATGGTTGACCAGCACCGGATGGCAATGCCGGTAGTCGACCTCCGCCCGCGCGCCGAAGCTGGCGGCCTGGCCGCGGGCCAGTTCGCCGATGCGGCGCTCCAGCAGGGCACGGGTTTCCGCGGTCAGGGCGCGGACGCTGAGGATCATTTCGGCGCTGGCCGGGATCACGTTGGAGACCGTCCCGGCATGGATCGCGCCGACGCTGACGATCGCGGTGTCCTGCGGGTCGACGTTGCGCGAGACGATGCTCTGCAAGGCCAGCACGATGGCGGAGCAGACCACCACCGGGTCGACGGTGTGCTGCGGCACCGCGCCGTGGCCGCCACTGCCGATCACGCGGATGACCACGGTATCGGCCGAGGCCATGAAGGGGCCGGGATGGAAGCCCAGGTGGCCGACGGGGTATCCCGGGACGTTGTGCATGGCGAAGATGGCGTCGCAGGGGAAGCGCTCCAGCAGCCCGTCGTCGAGCATCGCGCGGGCACCGCCGAGGCCCTCTTCGGCAGGCTGGAAGATCAGTTGCAGGGTGCCGCGCCAGTGCGGCGACTCGACCAGGTGCCTGGCCGCGGCGAGGAGCATCGCGGTGTGGCCGTCGTGGCCGCAGGCGTGCATCACGCCGTCCACCTGGCTGGCGTAGGGCAGGCCGGTGGCTTCCTGGATCGGCAGCGCGTCCATGTCGGCGCGCAGGCCCAGCGCTGGGCCCTCGCCGCGGCACAGGGTGCCGACCACGCCGGTGCGACCCACCCCACGGCTGACCTGGTAGCCCCAGGCCTCCAGGCATTCGGCGACCAGCGCGGCGGTTCGCCGTTCCTCGAAACCCAACTCCGGGTGGGCATGGATATGGCGGCGCAAGGTAACCATCTCTTCCCGCAGCGCCGCGATGGCGGGCAGGACGGCAGGCTCGGTCATTCTTCTTGTTCTCCTCAAGGGCTCCGACCGGTGGGCGGCGGGGCGTTGTCGAAGCCGATGGTAGGCAAGCGGGGGACTGGCGGGGAGGCTCGCTTTGGCTATGATGACAACCTTTCGTTGTCACCTCGGTAAGCCCGTGAAACTCCACCAGTTGCAAGCCCTGGTCGCCAGTGCCGACGCGGGCGGCATCCGCGCCGCCGCCCGCGTCCTGGGGATTTCCCAGGCGGCCGTGACCCGCGCGCTGCGCGAACTGGAAACCGAACAGCATCTGCCGCTGTTCGTCCGCACGCCCAGCGGCCTGACCTTCACCGAATACGGCAAGGCGCTGCTGATCCACGCCCGGCTGGTGCTCAAGCAACTGGAGCACGCGCAGGTCGAACTCGACCACCTGCGTGGCCAGGCCAGCGGCCGGCTGTGCATCGGGGTGACGCCTTGGGTGGCGCTGACCTTCCTCTCGGAGGCGGTGCAGGCGTTCCGCGAGCGCATGCCGGAGGTGCGCCTGGAGCTTTTCGAAAGCCTGATGGCGGTGGCCCAGCCATTGCTTCGCGACGGCAGCATGGATTTCGCCATCGGCCCGCTGCACGGCGCCCAGGCGGCCCAGGAGTTCGCCTGCGAGAAGCTGCTCGACTACGACACCGCGGTGCTGGTCCGCCAGGGGCATCCGCTGGCGGGTTGCGGCTCGATCCACGAGCTGCTGGAACAGGACTGGGCGTTGAACTACACCGGCGACGGCCACGACGCCCTGATGCGCGAGTTGTTCTGGCGCCACGGCGCCTTGATCGACGAGCGGCGCATCGTCCGCGCGCACTCCGTGGCGATCCTGCAGACCCTGGTGGAGCAGGCCGACATGTGCACCTGGGTGCCGGCGATCATAGGCGCCGCCCCGCCGTTGCTCGGCCGGGTGGTGCCGCTGGCGCTGCGGGAAACCTTCGAGCCACGACGGCTGGGCATCATCACCCGGCGCGGCGGAGCCCTCAGCAATCCGGCGCAATGCTTCGTCGAGTGCCTGCTGCAGGTGATCCGCCGCCACGCCCGCTCGGCGAAGAAGGATGACCGGCGCCTGTTCGAAACCCTGCGCCTGCTAGTCTGATTCCTACTGGCACGGACGTACGGTCGCTCAAGATCGGTCGTGCTGCGACCGATAGCCTGGAAAGCCACGAGCGAGGATGCCGGCATGCTGCAATGGTTCGCTAACCTGTCGTTCCGCAGGAAAATCGCCCTGCCGATCCTCCTGCTGGCGGTGCTTCTGCTGCTGGTGGGCGCGCTCGGCGTGCATGGCATCGCCCAGCTGAACGAATCCAACCAGCGCCTGGGCAAGCGTTTTCTCCCCGGCATCGCCCTGCTGCTCAACGCCGACCGCGATCTCTACCAGGCCTTCGTCGCCGAGCGCAGCCTGCTCGAGGGCCACCTGAGCGCCGAGCAGATCGCCGGCCTGAGGAACGATCACGCGGAAAACCTGCAGCAGGCCCTGGATCGGGTGCGCCAGTACGCGGCGATGCAGCCGGGCGAGGCGGAACTGGCCAAGGTCGCCGAGTTCGAGCGCGGCTATGCCCTCTGGAGCGCGACCTCGGCGCGGGTGCTGAGCCTGGCGGCCAGCGATCCGAGCGCCGCGGCGCAGCTCAGCTACGGTGACAGCGATCGCCAGTTCGGGGCGATGCGCGAGGTGATCAACCAGCTCGACGAGATGGAAGAGGCGGCCGCGGCCGCCGACGGCGAGGCGTCCTCCGCGCTGGGCGAGCGCCACCGCTGGCAGCAGGTGGCGCTGGTGGCGTTCGGCCTGCTGGTGTGCCTGTCGCTGGTGCTGGTGTTCCCCGGCCTGGTGACCCGTCCGTTGCAGCGTCTGCTGCAACGCCTGGAAGAGATCGCCAACGGCGATGGCGACCTGCGCGTGCGCCTGGAGGTCACTTCGCGCGACGAACCCGGCCGCCTCGGCAGCGCCTTCAACGCCTTCCTCGACAAGTTGCAGCCGCTGATCCGCGAGGTCGGCCGGGTCACCGGCGAGGTCGCCGATTCAGCCGGTTCGCTGGCCGGCATGACCGCCGCCAACGATCGTCTGATCAACAGCGAGCACGCATCGGTGGACCAGGTCAGCACCGCCGCGACGCAGATGAGCAGCGCCGTCCACGAGGTGGCGCGCAATGCCCAGAGCGCCGCGCAGGTGGCCGATGACGCCCGCCGGCAGGCGCGCGAGGGCGCCAACGTGGTGGAAGCGACCATCGAGGTGATCCGCCAGTTGGCGCAGGAAGTGGAGAGCAGTTCCGAGAGCATCCAGCAACTGGCCCAGGAAACCGCCAGCATCGACGCGGTGCTGACGGTGATCAAGGGCATCGCCGAACAGACCAACCT